>ONVJ01000183.1 GCA_900321265.1 uncultured Eubacteriales bacterium | reverse complement strand
TGAAACCGCGCCGGGATGACAAAGGCTACCTTACAATAGGAGTCAAGGAGTTCCTGCTTGACAGAAACAGTCTTGACGCCTGAAGCAAAAAGAGTCTTCGGATCATCTTAAGAAGAACATTGCGCAAAATCATATATCACAAACAGGCATCTGATCTTAGTCTGAAAAGCATGCCCTCCGCCGGTCTCCCTATCGGAACCCGGCGGAATTTTTCTTGATTCAGGAACAGCCAGGATAAACTAAACGATATATAGTCAAAGCCATTTTGAAACAACAAGGTTCAGCGGATTGAATAATAATCTGTTGAGCTTTCTAATATTGGACTAAGAGGACGGTATAGATATACTCAAGATTTTCTCTGCAAAGAAACAAAACAAACAAAAAAGCAAGATCTATTTACTCTTCCCTGCCCGGTTAAGAACAAAAAGATTGTTTAAACGCAGTATTTGCCTTGTCCTGCTATTAAGCCATAATATTTATTCTTTCCAAAAGCATGAACGATCATTATCTAACTATTTTCCATAGATGGTTCTTTGATTTGGAATACGATTTCTGAATTCTGATCGTCTGAATACAATAATAATGACTGTTTCATCAGAAATTTGACAAAAACTTCTTGTTGACGCCAAATCTTACTTTCTCTTAACGCAAATCATGCCTAATCTTGGACTATACTTTTTCGTTTCCCGGTTATACCATTGTTTCACGTGAAACAAATCAAAAAATCCAGATTGTGGACAATATGATCCTGCAATATGCTTTTTTTCATCTTACAAGATGATGACAAATATTTGAGGCGATTTGATAATAATACTGAAATTTCATCCGGAAAAGCGACAATAATCCTTATTAAATGGTTTCAAAAGGTTGTGAGACATTGATCTGTCTGCTGATTACAAGATAAGTATCCGGATAATCAGTAGCTGTATCATCAAGGTAATTTTTTGCCCCGTGTCTGAGCCAATTTTGATCCAAACTTCAATTTGCAGCAAATATAAAGAACTTTATCAGTGCTTTTTCTAAGTCTGATTACGTTTTCGTTTGATGATTTGTTTCACGTGAAACGCGTGGATCAAAGACGCAAATATCTGATTGGATTTCCAAAGGAGATTTCTGCTCACTGAAATTGAATTGTTTCACGTGAAACATATAACCCTGATAGGGTGGGCGGATTGATTGCCGGCGGGCTTTTGAAAGAAATACAATCATTTTTTGAAAAATGTATTTTCAGTTAATTTAATCCGGTCACCAATAATTGATTACCTGGTACAAGAAAAGTTTTTGACAGTTAGAAAGAAATTTTTCATGTGAAACAAAACAACTTGGATTTGTGTGTAAATTGAAGGAAAAGAAGAGAATTATATGAGAAAATGGATGTAGAATGTAGAACAATGAGAAATAACAATCGTTTTTGGTAATTATTCTTGTTTATCGCATACTGATTTTTATAAAAATCATTCGTCTTACTTGAATTGATCAAATTTCTATGATATAATAAATAGACAAGTATAAAAAGAGTCGGTGATTGATATGGGTAAAATTATTGCTTTTGCCAACCAGAAAGGCGGGGTAGGGAAGACGACGTCGGCGGTGAATGTCGCTGCTTCCCTCGGGCTTTTGAATAAAAAGGTCCTTATGGTGGATCTTGATCCTCAGGGAAACGCGACAAGCGGCCTCGGGATCGCAAAAAAAGGTCTGAAACAGACCGTAAGGGAGATACTTGCGCTCCAGGCAGAGGAGTGTGCCGATGAAAGGCTCTCAGAAGCAGTTAAATCGGCTGTCGTCCCGACCGAGTATGCCGGTCTTTCGCTCATCCCCGCGACGATCTCGCTTTCGGGCGCAGAATTTGAGCTCTTTTCTGATGAGGATAGCCCCTATTACCTGAAAAGAGCCCTCGATCTCATCCGCGACAGCTACGATTACATCATCGTAGACTGCCCGCCTTCCCTCGGCATGCTCACCATCGAGGCAATGGCCGCCTGCGACGGTATCATCGTTCCGATGCAGTGCGAGTTCTATGCTCTTGAGGGTCTGTCTCAGCTGATGATCACCGTCTCGAAGATCAGGCAGAAGTACAACGGCTCGCTTTCGGTTATCGGTATACTGCTCACGATGCACAACGGCAGGCTGCTGCTGACGACGCAGGTCGTCAAGGAGCTGAAGGACCACTACGGCGACAAGCTGTTCAAGACCGTGGTCTCCCGCAGTGTAAGGGCCTCCGAGGCCCCCTCATACGGCATGCCGGTCTACTACCTCGACAGGCACTGCAAGGTCGCTTCCGAGTATATGGACATCGCAAGGGAACTCATTTCGAGGATCTGATTTTATATAATATATACAAAAATCGCCGCTCATTATCGCGGAAATATAGCTGCCACTTATATATTATACGGCGCCGGTCGCCGCTGACCTACAGATTTCAGAGGAGGGCAAGAGATAATGCCTGCACCCAAAAGAGGACTGGGACGCAATTTCAACTCGCTTTTTGAGGATAATATCATCGAGGAAGAAAAAAAGAACATAAGAACGCTGAGGCTGTCGGATATCGAGCCTACCAGGGGCCAGCCGAGGAAGAATTTTGACGAAACGGCGCTTGCGGCGCTGGCAGCGTCGATCGCGTCGGTCGGACTGCTTCAGCCGATTGTCGTGACCGAAAACACCGACTTCCCGGGGACCTACCGGATCCTGGCGGGCGAGAGAAGATGGAGAGCCTCAAGGATCGCCGGTCTTACCGAGATCCCCTGCGTCGTCTTCTCGGGCGACGAGCTCGCCGCCGCGCAGGTATCCCTCGTAGAGAATATACAAAGAGAGGACCTGTCGCCGATCGAGGAGGCGCTTGCCTTCCGGGCGCTGATGGAGAGATTCGGTCTGACTCAGGAGGAGGTGTCCGAGAAGACGGGAAGGAGCCGTCCGGCGGTCGCGAACACGATGAGACTGCTTGAGCTGCCTGAGGATATCCGGTCGGCGGTGTCGGAGGGATTGCTCAGCGCGGGCCACGCGCGGGCGCTGCTGCCGCTGAAGGACGCGGATCTGATGAAGTCGCTTGCGGTCAGGATCACCTCAGAGGACCTCTCGGTCAGACAGACCGAAAAGGAGGTCAAAGCTCTTCTGAAAGGGGAGAAAAGAACACGCAAGGTCCCCGATGAGCAGACGGCGGTCTATATCGAACAGCTTGAGAGAGAAGCCTTCCGCAGGATCGGGCACAGGATAAAGATAAACGACGGCGGGGAAGGGAAGCGCAGACTCACCGTCGAGTACCAGGATACCGAAGACCTTGAGGAACTTCTGAAAAAGCTCTGCGGAGAGGACTTCCTCTCCTGACCGACCGTAAACACCGGGTTGTTCACAACCCTCTTCGACTTTCGCGGCCGCGGATACGGCAGCGAAGGGGTTATAAATTGGAATAAATGATGTTTAAACCGGTTTTTTCAACACTTGAAAACTATTTTGAGCTGATCCTCGACGCTATCCGCGAGGCATTTTCGGTCGAATACGGGGAGTACGACAACCTCGGGATAACCGAGCTGACTCTCGAGCGGATCAGGGTCGTCGTTATCGCCGTCTTTCTGGGGATGATCGTCGGGATCATCCTGACCGTCTTCAACAAAAGAGTCTACAGCGGATTTGTAAGATCTCTCGTAAACGACAGCGCCTATACGCCCGAGACGGCGAAGACGCTGGGCGAGACGGGATATCTGAAGAACCCCGCGGTGACCTTCGCCATCCGCAGCGGGAACGTCTACAAGGGCGTCCTTCACTGCGTCGAGGCCGAAGAATTCGAAATGGAGCAGGAAAGACGCCGCGAGGTCTTCCGCGCGAAGGCGGCCGCGGGCCTTACCGATCCGTCGGATAAATTCAAGGAAGCGAAATACAGATACGACTTCTCAAAGGACAGATTCTACATACCCGAGGAGGACGTCTTTGAGGCTGAGGAGAAATTCAGGACCAAGGGGACGTCGCCGGTGCTGGCGGTCATACTGACAGTCATTATCCTCGTCGCCCTCTACTTCGCGCTCAGACTGCTGCCCGACATCATCATGCTGATAAACAACTTCGTGGGAATGATGTTCCGGGCGGCAGAGTGAACTTTTTGAGACCCGGGAAAGAAACAAGCGAAAAATGATAAGATACAGAAAAAAACTCCCCTTCAAGGTGAGGCTCCTCATCGTCTTTGCAATCGCGGCGGCCGCTGTTTTCGCCGCGATCACCGCCGTCTACCTTGCGGGATACAGGTATATAACCTGTCACAGGCTCAACGGGACCGACGTAAAATTCGTCGGCAAGGTTGACAAGGAGGGCAAGCCCCTCTCGGGGATGATAATTTATCCGGATATGAGCCGCGCGAAGGTCAGCTATCCCGACGGAAAGATCGAGTATTCCTCCGGAGCGTCATACACCGGCGGACTTTCGGTCACATATGAACGCAACGGCGAAGGGACGATGACCTTTGCCAACGGCGACAGATACACCGGACATTTCACCGCCGACGTCATCGACGGAAAGGGAAGGTACGAGTACGCGAGCGGCGACGTTTACGAAGGCGATTTCGTCATGGGCGTCAAGGAAGGGACCGGAAAATACGTCTATGCCGACGGAGAGACCTACGAGGGAGGCTTCTCGGCCGACATGAGAAACGGGACCGGAAGGATGACGAAGCCCGACGGGACAGAGTATGAGGGCGATTACGTATTCGGTATCAAGAACGGAAAGGGAATATACAGATTCGCGAACGGCGACGTCTATGAAGGCGATTTTTCCCTCGACATGCGCCACGGACAGGGCAAATACACCTGGGCGAACGGCGAGAGCTACGAGGGGGAGTTCTCGGAAAACAACATCAACGGCTACGGTACCTACACCTGGGTCGAGGGCAGAGCGAGCTATACCGGATATTTTGAAAACGGGACGATCGTGCTGGTCTCGCCCGACGGAAGCACAGGCGAAGGCTCCGGGAGCGGAGACGGGCCGGCAGAATGAGAATGAGGATGAAGATGAGGATGATGGAGGTCTTCCGCCATGGCAAATAATGACATCAAAGAAAAAAGAATGACGAAGCGGCAGGAATACTACCGCTCGGGCGCCTCGCTGACCGCCTTTTTCAGGGCGGAGGAGAGGACAGACGCATACTGTATCCTGAACGGCAGAAGGATCGCGGAGATAAGCAATATCAGAGAGCCCTTTGATTTCAGGATGCACATCTTCGTCTTTGACGAGGCCGAGCTCGACGCCGCCGGAGAGATCGAGCTCGTATATACGAAACGCGGAAGCCGTCCGACCGTCTTCTTCGTCGACGGCGTGACCGAGATCAGGGAAAAGGTCGTCTTTGACAGATCGGCGGTTATCAGCCGCGAGGCCGCCTTCACCCGCGCCGACAGAGGGCTCGTCTTCGAGTCCGAGACGGGCAGGGGAGAGGCCGGCGGCCTGTCCTGGGTGACCGAGATCTACCGGACGGGGAAAGGAGCCCCGGTCAGAGTCTATACGATGACCGCCGACCCCGAAAGAGTGACGGCGATCTGCGGGACTCCGCACGCCGATCCGGTGTTCAGGCCGAAGGTGATCCAGCGGGTCATGGAGGAGGCGGAGGAATACGAAAAGGCGGGCGAGACCGTCCTCGGGGCGACGAACGGCGATTTCTTTGACATGTTCGGCGACTGCGCGCCATCCGGCCTCTGCGTCAGCGGAGGGATCACCGTCGCGAATCCCGACACCCGCAACCCCTTCTTCGCGATCCTGCGCTCGGGCGAGCCCTATATCGGCTTTATGAGCGGGACAGATCCGTCGGACATCGCCGAGGCGGTCGGCGGCGGACAGGTGATAGTTAAGGACGGGGAGCCCTTCGAGATCGCTCCTCTCGAGAACTTCGGCGA
>ONVJ01000320.1 GCA_900321265.1 uncultured Eubacteriales bacterium | reverse complement strand
CCTGCCGTAGCCGTTGACCTCGACCGAGACCGCCTCGGCCACCGAGATCCCTTTCGGATATCCGAAGAGCGCCATCGAAAAATCGGTGCAGTCGACACCGTCGAATCGAGTCTTTCTTGAGATCGGCGTAATGCTGTCTGGCACGCCCATGATGCGGTATATGAGATCGACCATATGACAGCCGAGAAAGAGCATTATTCCGCCGGGGAGCCTTCCGATCCATCTTCGCTTTTCGGGATCATGGCAGGTGTT
Organism: uncultured Eubacteriales bacterium; assembly: GCA_900321265.1. GTDB lineage: Bacteria > Bacillota > Clostridia > Oscillospirales > CAG-272 > CAG-390. Next base: position 4,022 of record ONVJ01000320.1, on the reverse strand, counting down.
CATGATCGCGGTCACCGAATAGATCTCGCCGAGTTCCCCCCTTGCGATCCGCGCGAGACAGTCAAGATAGGCGGGGTTGTAGCGGTACATATAAGCCATCTGAAGTTGCGCCCCCGTCCTTTTGCAGGTACGGAGAAGTCTCTCAAATTCGGCGGCGTCCGCTCCGGCGGGCTTGTCAAGATGGATATGGATCCCCTGCTCCGCCCAGAAGAAGGCGTCGTGGACGAGATCAAGGTCGTAGCTTTCAACAAGGACCGCGTCGACGCCTCGCTCAAGCAGCTCGTCGCGGCTCATGAATCTGACCGATGAATATGGCGGCCTGTCCCTGAGCTCCGCTTCCCTTTCCGGATCCTCAGCTACGGCACCCACGACCTCGAAGAGCTCGGGGTGCGAAAGGGCGCAGGTAAGCTTGGCAGCGCTGTGATCGTGCCGGGTCATAACATGCCCGAGCCGGATCCTTCCGTCCTTCATGCGAGTCTCTCCCAGTCAAAGAGTACGCCGGACGGGAAGTTCCTGTCATCGGCAAGGCGGGCATACACCTCGCCGCATTCCGCGGGAGAGTGTATTTCGGATATCAGCTTTGACAGATCTATCCTTCCTCCCGCCTGAAGCCTCATCTGAGCGGCGAGATCGTCCTGATAGGTCCAGCATCCGGGATATGAATCATGCAAGGGACGCGCGAAATTGTGAGCTCCGATCAGCTGAACGCCCGGGAAATGAACGTCATGGTAGAGATCGATAACATCCGGAGTCCTGGTGCATCCCAGCAGGGCGACTCTCCCGAGAGGTGCGCAGCAGCGAAGCGCGGCATTGAGGGCGGCGTAGTTTCCGGTCGCCTCTATGGTCACGTCGACGCCCTTGCCCGAAGTAAGCTCCTTCATTCTGCACTCGTAGTCTTCTCCTGCCGGATCGACGGCAAAGTCGGCTCCGCACTCGATCGCCCTCTTTCTGGCTTCGGGATTCAGATCGACGGCGATCACCGGCGCGGCGCCGGCCGCTCTGGCGAGCTGGACCGCGATGAGTCCGAGTATCCCGAGTCCGACGACCGACACGCTCTCTCCGAGCTCCAGTCTGGTCTTTCTGATGGCGTTTTCGGGGAAGCAGCCTATGACCATCAGAACCGCTTCCCTGTCACTGAGTGACCCGGGGCGGATCGGGACGGCTTTTTCCTCAGGGATGACGTTGTGTTCGCAGTGCTTCCCGAAATAGATGATGACGCGGTCCCCGGGCTTTACGCTCTTTACATCCGAGCCGATCTCCTCAACTGTCCCGACTCCGCAGTATCCGAGCTTGCGTGGGAACGACGAGTTGCAGTGCCGCCGGATCCCCGAAATATTCACTTCTCCGACAAGATTGGCCCTTTCGGTCCCGCTGCTGATCGCGGTTAATTTTGTTTTAACCCTGACCTCGTTCGGTTTCAGAGAGTCCGGAATGTCATAATCGATCAGTTCGGCGACTTTCGGTGCGGTAAAAACTATCTGACGGTTTTTCATGCGGTCATCAATCCTCGTATTCTTTCATATAGCTGTCAAGATTTTTTTTCAGGGTAACGACCTTGGTGCGCCAGACCGACACCGGCTGTGCGTAGAAGCCGTTGTCTGCCGTGTTCGCGGCGGTCATGGCTGTAAGACCGATCCCGTTTCCGACAGTTCCGAAAAGCTCGTTGGCGGTCATGCGAAGACGGTCTCTCAGAAGATCGAGCATCTCGACGTTCTTGTCGACGTTGTTATACTGATATTTAAGCGAAACGTCGTAGTATTCGGGTATGACCTTTTCCCGTCCGTACCAGCCGAGATATTCGGTCACCTTCCCCGACAGTTCGGGAGATTCGATATTGCTCGGGAAGAATACGGCGTCAAAGGCGGACATGTTTGCGCTTATATAATCCGACTGATTGAAATCGTACATAGGCATTGGAAGTATCGCGAACATGCTCTCCATCTCGGTCAGTTTCTGAGCCGTATAGACCAGAAAAGTCAGGAACAGACATCTGTTTTCAGAAAAAGGCTTGATCGCTCCTGTGTCGTTCAGGATGGAAGCGAAATAGAAGACGTTGTTTCTCTTTCCGGCGTCGTATAGCTTCCCGACAAAGCTCAGCGTCCTGTCGTCCAGCGTTTCGACCCAGCCGTAACTTCCTTCCTCATCCTTCGCGATCAGGTTGACGTCGGCGCAGCTCCACATCACCCTCGAGCTTATTCCGACGTTTGCCCACCCGAAGGTGTCGGCGGTAGTGATTATATTGTCCCCGTCCTTGTCGTCGGCTACGTTCTGAGACAGCTCGAGGAATTTGTCAAGAGTCCAGTTCCGGTCCTTGACGAGCTTGTAATAATCGACATCGATCCCGAAGTTGTCGGTCAGGTCGAGGTTCGCGAAAACCGCGCCCATATAACCGTAGGTGCTTCTGTTGATGTCTCCGACAAGGCAGATGAGCTTTCCGGCGACCGACGCGTCCTCGGCTATCTGCTCGACCCACCACTCGTGAGTCAGGTCGACGGTATCCATCTCGTTGATATTGTAATAAACTCCGACGAGCCCGCCCATGATACCGGTATTGAGGCCCATGTTGACCAGATCATAGGAGGAAAAAGCGTTTGCCGCGACGTCGTTGTAGATCTTCTCGGGCATCTTGCTGTTCCACTGACCCGGCTCGAGCTGGAATTCAAACTTTATTCCCAGGTATTGCTCGCAGGCAAGCAGCCTCGCGTATGTCGCGTCGTTCAGCCTGTTCCCCTGGGTGGTCTCGGCATAGAGATCCTCGGCAAGATCCGAGGCGTTGTTCTGAAGGACCGTGAAGGTCCTGTCGTTGTTTTCCTGCCCGAATCCCAGGATCTCGCTCACCGACTTTGATTCGGGGACGTCTGCCGACGCGGTGGTGTCAGACTGTCCGCTTTCGTCGCCTTTGTTCGCGTCACCGCAGCCTGACGCCGTCAGTGCCAGAACAAAGAGCAAAAATGCAAGCAGCGCAGAGAGTATTCTTTTCATTATTTCTCTCCCTGAAAAAATTATTTGAATCTACAAAATATTATATACGCTTGATATCTTCCGTAAAATGTGATATACTGTTTATAAAAGCAACTATTCTGCCGTCCGCCCCGCTTTTTCAGGGCATTTGGGAGCAAAAATGGAAATATTTATGAAAGCCGGAAAAAATATCGCGGCAAGATCGCTTATGGCGGTCTATTCGGAATACTCGGGCGAGCACCGTTTTGAGCCGCAGAACGGAAAGATATACAACAGCTTCGGCTACATCGAGAGCGGGACCGTCGTCATGAAGTCGGTCTTTGAATCTCTGACCGCCGGAAGCGGCGATCTGATCTTTATTCCCGAAGGGGCAAAATACTGTTCGATCTGGTCGGCGACCGACAAGATCGCGTTTTACAGCATTCACTTTCGCTCGGACCTTTCGAGCACCCCATTCTGGTCGACATTCGGAATGCAGAAGATCACGGGAATGAACGGCGACGGATGCGGAGAGCGGGTAAAGCGGATCTTCAGCCTCTGCGGTTCAGGAACCCCCGCCGACCAGCTGAGAGGTTACCGCGAATTTTACGGCCTCGCGTCGGACGCCGCCGAAAGGATGAAGAAAAGCATATACCGCGAGGTCCCGGATATCCTGGCGAAAGCTCTGGATTACATCAATGAAAACTACCGGACGATAAGCTCGGTGGCGGAGATCGCACAGAGCTGCTACGTCAGCGAATCGCGGCTCTACCATCTGTTCAGGGATCACCTGCACACGACGCCGGTCACCTGCTTAAACCGGATAAGGATCCTTCAGGCGACCGAAATGATGAAGGAATCCTCCTTCTCTCTCGAACAGATCGCGGCCGAAATGAACTTCAATTCGGAATACTGTTTCCGAAAGACATTCATCCGCGTGACCGGGACCACCCCGTCGGAATTCAGAAAGAAAAGAAAGGCATGACCAAGGGGGGGGTTGTAAAAAAACTCGCTTGGCGAGTTTTTTTACAACCCTGCGACGTTTTTCTCGGCAGGTTACCCTGCCGTTTTTGCTCTGAAAT
>ONVJ01000156.1 GCA_900321265.1 uncultured Eubacteriales bacterium | reverse complement strand
GACAGCCGGGCGAGGCTCTGCCAGCGGTAGGCGAGCTTCGATACCGGCAGATATGACCACTCGATCCTGACGTAGGACGCGCCGAGCCGGTAGCATTCCTCGGCGAGCATCGCGGCGAAGTCATGCTGATCGGCCGAGATGTAGATGAGGACCGGCTGGCCCTTTTTCACGTTCGCGCCGACCTTCGCGATCAGCTTTGCGTATTTTCTGACAAGCGTTTTCTTCAACTGTATTTCCTCCGGAAAAAGATGTAATGATTTTTGGATATAATTGTCGCGTAGGCACGCCCCGGGCGGCTAAAAGAGCCTTTCTCCTCCGAAAAAGACCGACTTTACCGAGACTTCGTCGTCGGTGAGGATGAGATCGGCGCGCTTCCCGGGCTCGATGCTTCCGCATTCGCCGTCGATGCCGAGCAGACGCGCGGGATTGAGACTCGCCATTCGCACCGCCTGGCAGATGCCGCAGCCGGTGTGGGCCATGACGTTGCGGCAGGCGGCGTCGAGCGTCAGCCGGCTTCCTGCGAGATGCCCCTCCCGGTCGTAATTGAGGTCGGGACCGTAAAGCACCCCGTCAGCCTCGTTGTTCTTCGTATGGAACCTGTCGGGCATCGAGTCGCTGATCAGTATGACGCGCTCGACTCCCTTTGTGCGCAGGACCATCCTGACAAGGTCGGGGTCGAGGTGTATGCCGTTTTCGTCGCATATGATCTCGGCCCAGACGTCGGGATCGTAAAGGGTGAATTCGTCGCACCCGGCGCCGACGGTGACCTGGTTGCGGCCCTTTGCCTTGCCCGAGTCCCCGTGGTGCGTCTGAAGGCGCAGGCCGTATTTTCTCACCCTGCGGCAGTCGGCGGCGGTGGCGTGCGAGTGGCCCATCGCGAATATCGCCGAGGGGTCCTTCTCCTTCACGTCGCGCATGAAGCCCTCAATCCCCGGCCTTGCCGGATCGATCGCCCATACCTTTGCAAAGCCGGCGACCGCATCAAGGAGCGGTTCGTATTCCTCGGGATAGATCCCGCCGGTGTGGAGGATCGAGTCCTGATTGCTGCCGAATCCGCCCATATAGGGCCCTTCCATGTAAAGTCCGGATATTATCCGCGAATATCCCGACTTTGAGGCCTCTTTGAGCGCCGAGGCGGCTTTCATCATCGCCCCGACCGTCATGTCGCAGTATAGCGTCGGCAGAACGCGGGTAACGCCGTGCTCAAGCAGCCGGCGGCAGCATCCGGCGGGGTCTTCATGGAAGAGCTTTTCGTCGCTGCCGTGATCGTGTATGTCGATGAGCCCGGGGGCGGTATAGAGTCTGTGAGCGTCGATGACGTCGGCTCCCGCGGGGATATCGACGTCGCAGGCCCGCCCGGCTGCTGTTATCACTCCGCCGTCGGTGAGGACGCGTCCGTCCCAGATTATCCCGTCCTCGAGGATGATCTTCGTGTTCGTTATCGCGGTCATGTCAGAGTTCCGAATCGGGCGCGCCGCACCGCCAGCTTCCGAAGGGCTTCGCGATCGCTTCGGAGACATAGCAGGTGCCTTTTTTCAGCCGGTAGATCGACGCCGGACACTCGGGGGTTACCGGCCCGTAGAGCTCGAGGCGGGATATCATACGCTGCCAGGAGCTGCCGTCGGCGTTGACGAAGTTGTGCAGTTCGACGACCTCTTTCGCGTGCATTACGTCTCGCGGACCGATCGTGGCCGCCTTCGGCGGAACCGCCCAAACGTCTCCCGAGGCTCCCATCGGGGAGAAGAGTGAGTTTTCGCAGACGGTGAGCGGTGTTTCGGTGACGATGCGCGAGCCCAGCTTCAGGAATTCATCCAGCGACGGAGCGGCGAACTCGGCGCAGCGCGGGTCGATGAAGGCGGTGTGTCCCGGCCAGCCGGTGGCGGTGTAGATGACGTCGACGCCGCCGCCCGTAGTCTCGTCGATGATGCCTGAGTAGACGCCTTCGGCTTTGTTTTCGTTGTTGAATGTGTGCCAGTGGCTGACAGGCGGTCGCAGATCCTCGCGGATCCGGTAATAAAAATGGTTCATGAAGGAATATCCGAGGCCCGCCCCGTATGTGAGGGGAGCCACATTTCCCTCTTCGTCCGCCCACTCGTCCATGGCGAAAGCCTGCACGTTGCGGGCCGAAACGTTGAATTTGTTCAGCATGTTCGCCACCGACGAATATGCGCCCGGCCACTGGTTCGGGCAGATCATCGAAAATGGCCTGTCCTCGATGTCCGACATCAGGATGCGGTAGAACATGTCCTGCACCATGTGAAGGGTTGGATCGATGACGACCTTAACCGAGAAGCCGTTTTCGTTTGTGTATTCCATTTCGTCGCGGGGAATGTTTCTGATCCTTTCAAGCTCGCAAAGATCTAGCCCGCTGTTCGGGAGCCAGTCCGCCGGCCTGAATCTGAATTCGTCGTAAAGTCCCATTTTTTCCTCCCGGGGGTTATTTTTCTGCCTTCATTGCCGCGATCTTTTCGGCGATCGCGTCCCATCTTTCCTTCATTCCCTCGCCCTCGGTATCCGGGACGAACCCGAAGCGCTCGTAGGCCCTGATCGCGGGGATGCGCCAGTCGTCGGTCTTCAGGCGCACCCGTTTCGCGCCGCGGGACAGAAGCTCGGAAAGCCCGAGCGACACCATCGCGTTCCCTATCCCCAGCCCGCGGAACTCCTCGCGGCAGCAGACCATGTGAAGAAGTCCCTCGCCGGTCGCCGGATCGATGAAGAAGGTGGTGGTAGCGGCTCTTTCGCCCTTTTCCGAGACGGCGAAGACGATGTCTCTTTCGGGAACGACGCCCGGCATCTCGACCTCGGTCGTCCTGAAGTCATCCTCGCTGCCGTTTTCCCCGATGAGTCCCTGACGGCAGATCTTCACCCAGTCGG
>ONVJ01000011.1 GCA_900321265.1 uncultured Eubacteriales bacterium | reverse complement strand
GCGGATATGATTCCGCTGCGTCGGCTGTTTGCGGGCTTCGGCGTTTTTTTCTGGCTTTCGGTATGCTTCATCCGTCTTCCTCCGGGCGGCCGGGCGGGCCTTTCGGGACCTCCGCCGGGCATTTCGTATTATCACAGTGACTATTATAAGGTCAAAAAGCCGGTTTGTCAAGTCCCGGCATTTTCCGCCTGAATACCCGACAAAAAAACAAAAAACTTGATTTTATTCCCCCGGCGCGATATAATGATATAATAAAACGCAAGAATGTTGAAATATAAGAGCGCATGCATATGAAGACAAAACCGCAGAAGAAGATAAGAGCAGGGAAGATCCCGGATAAAAGCTTCGATCCGAAGCCGACCGGATATCCCTTCGGAGAGTATACCGACATGCACTATCTCGTCGTGAAAAAGAACGACGGGACGGTGTTCGACGAGTCCTACCCCTATATCGACGGATCTCTGCGCGCCCGGACGGTGCGAGCGCTCTTCAGGATACTGCTGGTGATACTCGCTTTCCCCGTCATGCGGATCCGCCTCGGTCTGAAGATACGCGGGAGGGAAAACCTGAGAAAGCACCGGGAAGAGCTGAAGGGCGGCGTCATATCCTGCGCGAACCACGTCCATCTCTGGGATTACCTGGCGGTCAGCCGCGCCGTATTCCCATTTGTTCCCAGCGTGCTGGTCTGGGCGCCGAACATACGCGGCGAGAACGGTAAAATGATGCGCTCGGTCGGAGGCATCCCGGTCCCCGAGGGAAGCCCGAAAGCGACGGCGGCGATGCTGTCGGCGGTGACCGGCCTTATCAGAGGCGGAGGCTGGCTTCACATCTACCCCGAGGGCAGCATGTGGGAGTATTACAGACCGGTAAGGCCCTTCAAGCGCGGAGTCGCCTATTTCGCCTGCGTGACCGGAAGGCCGGTGGTCCCGATAGGCTTCTCCTACCGCAGGCCGGGATGGATCAGAAGGACGGTCTTTCGGCAGAAGGCGCTCTTCACCGTTGAGATAGGCGAGCCGCTCCTTCCCGACGCTTCGCTGCCGCGCAGAGAGCGGGAGACCGATCTGCTGAAAAGATGTCATACCGCGGTCTGCGGGCTTTGCGGGATCGGCCCTTCAGAGGATATCTATCCGCCGGTGTTCGACAGGACCCGCCGCGTCGACTACTACTGAACCCCTGTCCGGACCCGCTTTTCCGGACCTCCGGAGAATGAGAGGTTTCCCATGCCCGAAAAAAGCATAAGAGAAATGAACAGGATCGAGCGTCAGCACTATTCGCTGCCCGCCCGGACCTTCCGCGCGACGATAATGGGATCTGTCTCTGGTCGGGATCCTTATGGCGCTCCACATGCGGAGAAGGCTCGCGGACCCGATTGAACTGCTGCAAAAAAACAAAAGGGGCTGTTGAAAACCCGTTTCCGGAGTTTTCGGCAGCCCCTTTGCCATATCGGGATCCGGTTCAGTCGGATCTCATTTTGCTTCTGAAGATCAGTATAGCGATGATGAATACAGCGACAGCGTAGGCGATGACGATGAGGAGCGGCAGGAGGATGTCGCCAAAGCCGTCGCTCCAGCCGTTGAGGGCGTTCTGGATCAGCAGAGTCGCGTTGCGGAAGGGCAGTATCTTCATCGCGGTCAGCATCCCGCTGCTCAGTCCCTCGACCGGGAACCACATGCCAGACAGCACCGACTGTCCCGCGATCAGGATCGACGCCACTCCGCCGATCGATTTTTCGGTGCAGAGCGTCCCGAGCAGCAGTCCGGCGGCGATGAAGAAGAGAGAGGTGACAAGGCTGAGCAGGACCGCGCGGAGTATGCCGATGCCGAAGATGGAGGGCTCGAAGGCGGTCCCGACGATGAAGAAGAGGACCGACTGGATCAGGACGAGAGGAAGTATCGAAAGGGTATAGCCGAAGATGAACTCGAAGGGCCGCGCGCGGGATACGAAGAGCCTGGTCAGGAAGGAGGTCGACCGGTCGGTCGCCAGAAGGATCCCGACGAAGAGGGTAAGAAAGCTCTGCGAAAAGACGACGATGCCCGGCGCGAGGTATTTCATCCCGAACTGGGAGGTCATCCCGTGAAAGATGAGCCAGAAAAGGATCTCCATGACGAGCGGGAGACCGAGAGTGAAGATGAGGGAGAGGGGATCGCGGAGGATCTCCTTCAGGCTGCGCTTCGTCAGCAGTCCGATACGGCGGCAGGAATCACGCATTTTTCTCACCTCCCGCGACGATCTCGATGAAGGCATCCTCGACGTTCGTCTTCCCGGTGCGGGCAAACATCTCTTCCTTCCTTCCGACGAAAAGCAGTCTTCCGTCCTTCATGACGCCGATCCTGTCGGCGAGGGCCTCGGCCTCTTCCATGTAGTGTGTCGTAAGGATAATCGTCATCTTCGATCGCAGTTCTCTGATTGTTTCCCAGAGCTCGCGGCGGGCGATGACGTCAAGCCCCAGCGTCGGCTCGTCAAGGAAGAGGACCCTGGGGTGCGACGCCAGCGCGAGGGCGATCGAGAGCTTGCGCTGCCAGCCTCCGGAAAGCTTAGAGGCGCGTTTCCCGGCCTGCCGGTCAAGTCCGAAGGCGGAGTAGACGTATTTCTTTGTTTCTTCCGCCTCCTCATTCGTCTGGCCCGAGAGCCGGGCGTAGAATTCGATGTTCTCGGCGACGGTCAGGTTGCGCGCGACGGCGGTCTCCTGCATCGAGACGTCGACGAGCTCCTTTATCGCGGCGGGCTCCGCCGTGACCGAGTGCCCGAGGATCTCGGCGTCGCCTCCGTCGGGCTTAACGAGGGTGGAGAGCATCTTCACCGTCGTCGTTTTGCCGGCGCCGTTGACTCCGAGCAGGGCGAAGAGCTCGCCTTCGGCGATATCGAGATCGAGGCCCTCCACCGCGACGACGTCCCGGTACTCCTTGCGAAGGCCCCTGATTTTAATTGCAGTCATGAAATCTGTTTTTCCCTCCGGTGATGATCTGTTCAAACTGTTATGCATTATACGTCAAAACGCGGGAAATGTCAAGCGCTTTCCCGATCTTGACGCTCGACAAACCGCCCGCGGAGCAAAGCAGGTAAAAAAGAGGGCGGCGGTGCCGTCCT
>ONVJ01000294.1 GCA_900321265.1 uncultured Eubacteriales bacterium | reverse complement strand
TTATGTGGTTGAAGCTCTCCCCGAAGGATGGACCATGGAGGACGGAAAGGTATCGACACCTGCAGCGTATTTCTCCTCCACAGCAGTTCCGAAGGTCAGGAAGCTTAACGTATACGACGTAACAGTCATAACGTCGGACGGAGGGGACGGAGCGGGCGCCGAGGCCGGAGTCGCATCGTCATCCTCATCCGAATGCACCGAAGGAGGCTCTGTCATTCTGTCCGCCGCCGCAGGAGATCACTTTGCTTTCGCGGGGTGGTCGCTCGGTACCCCGGCTTTCGAGGGCGGGCGGATCTTTTCGGAAGATGCAGAGACAGAACTGTTTCCGGAATCCGACGCTGAGATCTACGCCAACTTCAGGCGTGTCAGCTGCCCCGTGACGGTGGAGGAATCGGAGGGGATAGATTTCATCACCCCGAGAGAGGTCACGGTGCTCAGGGGAGGAACCTGCTTCTTCATGTTCACCCTGAAGGAGGGATATTCGATCGATGAGATACCCGAGGGAACGGTCCTCACAGACGGCAAGCTGACTGTCAGAAACATAATGGCTCCGACGGTCCTGAAGATCAGGACCAGAAGACTCGCAAGCTACCGCGTCGACGTCATCCTCACCGACACGCAGGGCGGAAGCGTCGCCCGCGAGCCGGCATCGGAATTCGTCTGGGAGGGCGGAGAGATGACTCTCACCGCCGAACCGGCCGACGGATACGTCTTCGAAGGCTTCTCTCTCGACAGGCCGCTTTCCGAAGGAGGAACCCCTCTCGGAAATGCCGAATCCCCCGCTCTTACGCACACCCTCATCCCTGAAGGGAATCTCACCGTCTACGCGAACTTCGCGGTCAAGAGATACACGGTGACAGTCGAGACCGATCCCGGCGTCTCCCTCAGCGGGGAAAACACGCTTTCGGTCGTTTCGGGCAGCGACGCGGAATTCGGATTTACCGTCGACCGCGGATACACCCTTGTCGGAGTCGAGGGCGAAGGCGCCTCGATCGAGGGGAACCTCCTTCGCGTTTCGGACGTCAGATCTGATATCACGGTAAAGATCGGCGCAAAGCCGCTTTCGGCATATACCTTCACTCTGATCAACAGCGCCGAAGTCCTGGGGAAGGCTTCCTCCAACCCCGGCAACGGTTACTACTACGGCGGAACGACAATAACGCTGACCGCCGAGGACGGCATCGGGAAATTTAAGGGATGGTCGACCGGCGGCACGCTCGACAGCGGAGGAAGACTGCTCTCTTCGGCGAAGCAGTACCGGATCACTCTCGGATCGACGCTGAAGGTATGGGCGAATTTCGCCGATCCCTCCGACGATCTCACGGTAGGTCTTACCCAGTGGGGCATCGTCTATGTTCCGAACGGGGGAATAAACAGATCTGCAGGAGACGGTTCGGTATATACCGTCAGAACGACTCACGCATACACATACAGCGAGAATCCTTCAAAATCCGAGAACCCGCACCGCTGCCCGAACGCTCAGATAGACAACGGGCAGTTCTACAGGGACGGGTACGTTCTCGTCGGATACAACACGAAGCCCGACGGCAGCGGCCGCTTCTACGCGCCGGGCTGGAACATCGTGATGCCGGAGGACGGAAAGATCACCCTCTATTGCATGTGGGAAAAGGAGACCCCGGCGTCGGCCTTTACATATACGAAGACTTCATCCGAGGTGACCATAAAGCTCTACAGCGGAAATGACTCAAAGGTAGTCATCCCTCTGACGATAGACGGCGTGAAGGTCACGTCGATAGCTTCTTCCGCGTTCAGATCCCTGCCGAATCTCAAGGAACTCGTTATCAGCAGAAACGTGAAAACGATATCCACGTCAGCCGTTTACTCATGTCCTCTGCTCGAGACGGTCAGGATCACCGACGCGGTCACCTCGATGTCAGACAGCTGGTATTCATCCTGCCCGTCCTTCAAGACCCTGATAATCTCGGCACAGAGGATGCCCACCTACCAGAGCGGAAGAAACGGGACCTACTCGGTAAAATTCGAATGGATGATGACGGCTCCCGGAAACCGGATAGTCGTCATGTCGGGTTCAAACTCGGCATACGGCGTGAACGCGCCGATGCTCGAGAAGCTCCTCGCGGCGAAGGGACTGAACTACAGCGTCATCAACTACGGTCAGAACGCCTCCTGCTGCCAGGCTGTCTTCATCGAGGCCTGTTCGAAATTCATGCACGAGGGAGACATACTGCTCGTGGCTCCCGAGATGAACAAGAGACAGTACGGGGATACCGAGTGGTACGAAGGCACCCAGTGGCAGATGGTAGAAGGAGCCTACGAGATCGTCTCATACATAGACATCTCGCACTACAAGAAGGTCTTTTCCACCTTTGCCGCCTTCAACGTAGCCGCCGCCAAGCGGTCGGCTCAGACCTACGAGACCTTCACGACCGACTCTGTCAACGCCTGGGGCGACTATTCTCTGACAAAGACCGGCGCCACCTCAGACTGGAAGAAGACGCTCGATTCCTACGACGCGGCCGGAGGCAAGGGCTCGGTCAAATTCTCCTCATCGGTAAGTTATATAACAAACGCGACATACCGTAACGAGATAAACCGAGTCTACGATCTCTGCGCGGCGAAAGGGGCAAAAGTGCTCTACACCTTCCCGACGATCGTAAAGACATGTCTGACAGTCGAGGCCCAGACCGCGGGAAGCGCCGACCACACGGCGATCATGAACGCCGTCGACACCTATCTGCACGTCACGAGGATATCCACTCCCGACACATACATCATGGACCGGCAGTATTCCTACAACTCGAACTATCACCTCAACACGGCCGGACAGACGATCAGGACCCAGCGGCTGGCAGCCGACATCGCGGCTTATTTCAACAAATAAGGAAGGCGGTGAACAATTAGAGATGATCAAGTCACGGTCTTCAAACACCGATAAAGCAAACGACGGAAAGCCCTCCGCGAAGAACCGCCGCGCAGTCGTGATCGCCCTGATAACGCTGACCGCGATCCTCCTTCCCTTCATCTTTGCCGGACTTTCGCTTCTCCTTCTCCCCGACGCCTACTCAGAGACATTTCTCGGTGAGCTGGGCGAAAAATACCGGCTCCTTAAGAACACCGAAAGCCCCAAGATAGTGATAATCGGCGGCTCGTCGGTCGCCTTCGGCATCGACAGCGCCGAGATCGAAAAAGAGACCGGCATGAAGGTCGTGAACTTCGGCCTGTACGCCACCCTCGGGACCAAGCTCATGACCGATCTCGCCCGCGATTTCATAAAAAAGGGTGACATCGTGATCTTCTCTCCCGAGATCGACAGCCAGACTCTCTCGCTCTATTTCAACGCCGAATCAGCCTGGCAGGGCCTCGGAAGCGATCTTTCGATGCTCGCCCATGTCGGACACGACGATCTCGGAGCGCTCGCCGGCGGCCTCCCGGGGTATCTCGCGAAGCTCTGGGAATACGCGCTCGACGGCCGGAAGGCCTCGCCCTCCGGAATCTACAGGCGGGACTCTTTCAACAGTTACGGCGATATCTCGGTCGTGCGCGAATACAACGTCATGACCTACGGATACGACAGGTCCTCCGTCATCGAACTCGATCCCAATGTCGTCGATCCTGAATTCACCGAATATATCAGACGCTGGAGAGAGACTCTCACGATCAACGGCGCCCGGGTCTTCTTCAACTACTGTCCCATGAACCGTGAGGCGATCGCCCCGGGGACCGACGATGCTTCGCTCCTCGCATTCCACAGCTTCATAGCGGCCGAGACCGGCTGCGAGATGCTGGGTGATCCCTCCGACTCGATCATGGACTGGGGATACTTCTACGACACCAACTTCCATCTCAACGACGCGGGAGTAAAGGTGTACACCTCTGTCCTAATCAACAATATTCTGAGAGAGACCGGAGCGGCATCCTTCTATCTCGCGGATCTTCCCGAGCCTCCCGGCAAAAAACCGGTCGAGACCGCCGACCCGTCCCAGGGGACCGATATTCCCGAAGATCCCTGGGAAAAGTATTTCGTCTTCAGCGAGCTTGGCGGATCGATGGTCATAACCGGCACAGCCCCCGAGGCAAAATATATGACTTCTCTAGAGATCCCCCGGACGGCCGGCGGCATGCCGGTGATAGTCCTCGCCGCAGGCGCGCTTAAGGAGTGCGGCGAACTTACCTCTCTCACGATCAGAGAGAACCTGACACTGATCGAAGACGGGGCCTTCGAGGGCTGCGCGATGCTTACGTCACTCTCACTGAAGCGCGAGGAGGCGGACAATCTCGAGGTGTCCGACAGGGTGTTTGAAGGCGCGTCGCCCTCGCTGAGCATCCTGCTTTACACACAGACCAGCTATGACTCCTTCAGCACCGGTTACTGGTGGGCGCACCACGCCTCGAGAATGAAGCTCGTTAGCTGAGATCCGGATAAGACACAAATCAATCAATTCATAACAGAGGAAATGACGATGACGATCAGCGAAAAACAGCTCAGAGAGGCGACAAAGGGCGCCTTTACGATCGAAAACAACGCCGGGGAATACACCTTCCACCGGTTCGCGAAATTTCAGGAGGACTATTACCTTGAGACCAGCCCCCGCGATTTCTATCTGAAAACTGCGGCCACATCGGGCGTTCGCCTTGACTTCAGGACCGATTCCGGGAATTTCGGATTCGGATACCGCATCAGAAGCGCGTCCAGCCGCACCTTCTACTTTTTCGACATATATCTCGACGGAGTCATGGTACTCCACCGGGGCGAGAAGGATATGTGGATAAACACCGGGAGGATCGATATGAAGCTTCCCGGGGGAGAGCACCGGATCACCGTATGGCTGCCCTGCCTCTGCGCCGCATACCTCTACGACATCACCCTTGACGACGGCGCATCATTCAGTCCGGTAAAGGCTTCCAGAAAAATGCTCTGCTTCGGAGACTCGATCACCCAGGGCTACGACGCCGAGTATCCGTCGATGGCATATACCAACAGGCTGGCGGCACACTTCGACGCCGACATGCTCAACCTCGCGATAGGCGGTGAGAAGTTCGTCCCCGGCATCCTTGACGGCGAATTTGCCGAAAGCTTCAGGCCGGATCTCATCACCGTCGCCTACGGCACAAACGACTGGTCGGGCTTTGAGCGCCAGCTCTTCCTCGATCGCTGCGACGCTTTCCTCGAAAAGCTCGCAGAGTTCTATCCCGACTCGAAGAGATTCGTCATAACCCCCCTCTGGAGGGCCGACAAAGGCAGGATCACGAAGGTCGGAAGATTCGAGGACGCCCTCGCCTATATCGCTGAAAAGGCGGCGGCATGCGGGCACTTCGTCATTGACGGAACGGTGCTGACGCCTCACGTTTCAGGCTTCTATTCGGATCTGAGGCTGCATCCGAACGATCTAGGCTATGAGGAATACACAAGGAACCTCATACCGCAGATAGAAAAGGATCTTTGACGGGTTCCATGATCGAAAAAAAGAGAGGCTGTTAAAAAACTCGCTACGCGATTTTTTTAACTAGCCGACGAGCAATTGCTCGCCGCGAGACCGCGGCGTTTTTGCCCGT
>ONVJ01000175.1 GCA_900321265.1 uncultured Eubacteriales bacterium | reverse complement strand
TTCCATACAAACCACTTAAGTGTCCTTTGAAGGATCCGGCGATGTCGGTAGCATGATCCGGATCGGGTAATCCAAGAGAGTTCTCAGCTGTTTTCTCTTGTCCTCGAACAGCAGCGTCCCGACAAAAGAGATCTGTGCCGGTCACGTCACACTAAAAGCCCAATTATTATATCATTGTTCCCCCCTCGGCGCAAGAAGATCACTGACTGATCTCAAAACACAAAAAGTCTCTTGACAATTCCAATCTACCGTGATATAATTGCTTTACTGAATTACGAGTTAGTATATCTAAAGTCAGCTTGGGAGGGATCATGTTTTACGGAAGAGAAAAAGAACTGAAAGAACTGAACGACCGCTATAACAGCGATCACTTTGAGTGCGTAATTATCTACGGCAGGAGACGAGTCGGAAAAACCGCGCTAATCAATGAATTCTGTAAAGACAAGCCTACTGTGTTTTTCTCTGCTCTCCGGTCAACGTCTGCTGACAATCTCGCAGCACTTTCAAAAGCGGTTTTCGAAACCAACAATCCTGATGCGATCTCAGCGCCGGTTTATCGCGGCTTCGACGAGGTGTTCGCCGAGATCACACGAATGAGTGAACGGGAACGGTTGGTTTTTGTGATCGACGAATACCCCTATCTTGCAAAAGCAGAAAAATCTGTTTCGTCAAGATTGCAGCACCTTATCGACCGCGTCTGGCAGAACGGCAGGCTCTTTCTCATTCTTTGCGGCTCCTCAATGAGCTTCATGGAAAGGCAGGTGCTCGGGCGTGAAAGCCCGCTCTACGGGAGACGAACCGGGCAGATCAAGATGCAGGCAATGACTTACGACGAGATCGCCGTCTTCACTCCGACGTTATCTTGCGAACAGCAGGCGCTGATCTACGGGATCACAGGCGGCATCCCGCACTATATCAACAAACTGGACGTGAAGGATAACGTTGATAACGCGCTGAAAAGGAATTTCTTCAATCGCTCAGCTTATCTTTTCGAGGAACCGGAAAACCTGCTGAAACAGGAACTGCGCGAGCCGACGACCTATAATTCGATCATCACGGCAATCGCCGGAGGCGCCTCGAAAATGAGCGAAATCTCCACGAAATGTCAGATCGCGAGCGATGTCTGTGCGAAATATCTGAAGGTTCTTATCAGCCTGGGAATCGTCAGAAAAGAAACGCCCGTCACTGAGAAGCCGGGCAAAAAAACGATTTATCGTTTAAACGACAATTTCTTCACCTTCTGGTATCGCTTCGTGCCGCCATATCTCTCGGCGATCGAAGCCGACCGCGTTGAACACATCTATGATGCAGCAATCAAAAGCGAACTTGCCGACTATATGGGACTGGTCTTCGAGCAGATGTGCAGAACGTATCTGATCAAGCACGACGACAGGCTGCCGTTCCTGCTTTCATACGTCGGCAGATGGTGGGGCAACGACAAAAACGAGCAAAAAGAGGTTGAAATCGATCTGGTCGGCGTGCCGGTCAAGGGCAAGGAATACCTGATCTGTTCTTGCAAATATCGGAATACCGCCGTAGGCATTGACGAACTCGAGCGTATGAAGGATTACGCCAAGGTCTTCGGAAAAGGAAGCAAGTATTACTACTATGTTTTCTCAAAAGGCGGCTTCACCAAAGGACTGAAAGACGCAGCCGAGCGTGGCGAAGTTACGCTGGTAACGCTCGAAGAGATGTACAAGGCAAACGCCCGTCAACCAAAGTGAGCGGGTAGAAAGGGCCTAGCAGCCTTTTCTCCTACAATTATTTTACACCATGCACCGCGACTGTCGGCGGGAGCCGGACTATTTTTTCCCGGTCGGACTGTTTCTATTGAACTTGACGCAGATTTGTGATAAAATAAACAAGGAATCAAATCTTGCCGCGCGGCGGCGGGCCCCGAAGGGGCCGGAAGGAGAAAAAAATGAAAAAGTACATTGCCGAATGCTTCGGCACGATGACGCTCGTGGTCCTCGGCTGCGGGACCGCCATGCTGGTCGGCTGCGACGCGGCCGCGGGAGGAGGATATATCCTTACCGCTCTCGCGTTCGGACTTGCGATCGTCGCTTCCGCATACTGCATCGGAAACATTTCCGGATGCCACGTCAACCCCGCTGTCTCTCTGGGCGTGCTGATCAGAGGCGGCATCACGCTCAAGGATTTCTTCTGCTACCTCGCCGCGCAGTGCGTCGGAGCTCTTGCGGGTTCCGGTCTGCTTGCGCTCATCTTCAAGCTCGGCGGAGTGACCGACATGACCGGCGGGTTCGGTTCGAACGGACTCGGCGGAGTCGGAGACAACGTCTTCGCCGGCCTGATCGTTGAGATCGTTCTCACCTTCATCTTCGTGCTCTGCATTCTCGGCGTCACCTCGTCGAAGGCGGGTCACGGCAGCTTCGGCGGACTCATCATCGGTCTGACGCTCACCGGCGTCCACATCCTCGGCATCGGTCTGACCGGTACCTCGGTCAATCCCGCCCGCAGCTTCGGCCCCGCGCTCGTCGCTCTCTTCGCGGGCAATACCGCCCCGATCGCGAGCCTCTGGGTCTTCATCGTCGGCCCCTTCGCCGGCGCCGCTCTCGCCGCGCTGCTCTACAACTTCCTTGAGGGGAAGAAGGAAAAGTAATCAACATAAAAAACGGGGGCTGCTGAAAAAGCCTGGCTTTTTCAGCAGCCCCGCAACAGTCCCGGCCGGCAAACTATGACTGTTGCCGGCCTTTATCAGCAGATATGGAAAAGACGAACGTATGCAGAATACTGGACAGACACGGGATCGCGTATACGCAGAAGACGACGGATGAGGTCAACGCCGACAGGAACCTTATCGAAAACGGCCTCATTTTCAAGACGCTCGTGACTGTCGCGAACACCGGCGAGCATTTCGTGTTCGTGGTGCCGGTCGACGGGACTCTCGATCTGAAAGCCGCGGCGAAAGCGGTCGGCGTCAAGAAGATCGATATGATCCCGCAGAAGGAGCTGCTTCCCCTCACCGGATACGTCCACGGAGGCTGCAGTCCGGTTGGCATGAAGAAGGAGTTTGCGACGGTGATAGACTCCTTTGCCGAACTCAACGACCTGATCTGCGTCTCGGCGGGGCATGTCGATTACAGGGTGGTCCTCGATCCCGACGATCTCTTCCGGGTGCTGCGAAAGGTGAAATACGCCGAGGTGGCGAAATGAGAGCGCCGCGCGGCCCGACAGAAAAATGAAAAAAGAAAAACTGACAGCGATCACGTCCGCGGCGCTTGCCTGCCTTCTGATCCTGTCCGGATGCTTTGCGGGGCCCGGAGGGGAGGGGACAGACGTCACCGTCGCTCCGCCCGAATCCCCCGGCGAGTCGTTCACCTCCGAACCGCTTGAGCCTCCGGAGACGGCGGCTGAGACGGCGGCGGAGACGACCGATGAGACGGAGGAGCCGGGGAAGATGTCCTCCGCCGATGATACGCCCGGCTCTTCGGGAGAGGCGGCGACGGATGCAGGCACTGAGTCCACTCACACTCTCCCGCCCGACACGACGGCAGCCGGGACTACCCGCGCTCCCGAGACTACCCGTGCTCCGGAAACCACACGCGCTCCGGAAACGACACGTGTGCCTGAAACGACACGTGCTCCTGAAACGACGCGTGCACCCGAAACGACCAGAGCACCGGAGACTACCCGTGCTCCGGAAACGACACGTGCTCCGGAAACCACCCCGGCGCCTGAGACGTCCCGCGCACCAGAGACAACCCGTGAACCTGAGACGACCGCGACTCCCGAAACGTCGGATGTCCCCGAAACGACAGCCGCGGCCGGCGATCCGCCCGAGACCTCCGGTCAGGACCCGGCCGACACCTCCGCCCCATTCTTTATCAATCTTACGCGGAGCATCAAGCTGAAGAAGGGAAGCTCCTTCAACATCCACAATTATATATCCTACATCGACGATCTCGATCCCGACGTCATCCTGACCGTGACGGGGGATGTGGACACGAACACCGTCGGGGTGTACGAGATCTCCTTCCGGATCGCCGATCACGCGGGAAATTCGACCGGATCGACCATGAAGGTGGAGATAGCCGAAAAGGTATCCTCCGGTAGCACCGGAACGACCGCCCCGGCTAAGAGCTTCGCCGACTTCGCCGCGACCTACAAAAACGAAAACACCATGGTGGGGATCGACGTCTCACGCTTTCAGGGGGAGATCGATTTTGAAAAGGTCGCCGCCGCCGGGTGCGAGTTCGTCATCATCAGGATCGGCGGATACGCGAGCGGACTCTTTACCGACCCCTATTACGCCGAAAACATTAAGAACGCCAGGGCGGCCGGCCTGAAGGTCGGCGTCTACTGGTATTCCGCCGAAAACGGCCCCGAGGCGGTCAGGGAGCACGCTTCATACCTCTTTGACCTTCTGGACGGCGAGCCGCTGGATTTTCCGGTCTTCTTCGACTGGGAAAACTTCACGAGCTTTGAAAACTACAAAATGAGCCTGCGGGATTTCAACGACATGATCCTTGCATTCCGCGACGAAGCGGAGAAGCAGGGGTACCGCGGAGCTCTTTACAGCAGCAGATACTATCTCGATCTGCTCATTGAGGATGAAGTGAAGACGGGCGGAGTATGGCTTGCCCACTATATTTCCGAGACCACATATACTGGCGAGTATTTCCTGTGGCAGCAGGGCCTGGCGAGGATAGACGGCATCGCCGGCGACGTCGACGTCGACGTATTCTACCCGGGAAGGCTGCCGTGAGGGATGCGATCCGCACGCGAAAAGGAGCCGTGAGGCTCCTTTTCGCGTGTCATAATCTTTTGAACTTTTCGTATCCCTCGCCGATGATCTTCTCGAAGAAGGGAAGCAGCAGCCGCATGCCTTCGGCGTTGAGGTGGCTCTGGTCGGTCGAGGATATGCAGTATTTCGCCCTGAATGCGCTGTTCGTCACGAAGGCGGGTATGACCGACGTGTCTGAGGCGTTGACCGGCATCGCGAAAGGATACCGGGCGGCGACTTCGCAGAAGGCTTCGGCGTAGGCGGTCGACTCGACGTTCTGCGCGTTTTTCTTTCCGTAATCCCAGTTGGTCACGCATACGATGAAGGCGTCCGGGTATTTCGCGTGGAGCTGTTCGATGCAGGAGGCCGCGGCGCCGCGGAAGGTCTTCGTGTCGGCGCTTTCGGGCTCGCCCAGCGGGACGCAGTGGTTCCAGTCGTTGGCGCCGCCTTCGAGGATCACGATGTCGGGGTCTCCCGCCTTCATCGTTGCTATCCTCCGGCAGACCGGGGTGTTCGTCGGGATGTAGTCGGAGAGGGTGCTTCCGCCGATCCCGTAGTTTTCAAACGACTCTCCCTGCTTCAGAGCGAGAAGGGCCGGCCAGACCTCCTTTTTCGGATCGAGCCCCTGTCCGGCAAAGTAACTGTCGCCGATCGCGAATACCGTGAGTCCCTTCAGAGCCGTGCCCTCATATGGCTGTGGATCGGGGATATCCGGCAGTTTTACCGAGGAGACCGACCGGTAAAGCACGCCGGCGGGGACCGTCAGGATGTTTTTCGCGACATAGTTCGCCAGCAGCCAGTAGACGGCCTTCGCGGTCATATCCGGAGTCCCGCCGCAGAGGTATATCCGCCCCGACGAGCAGGTGACGCTCCAGTCGAGAGGGCCGAACTCCGCGCATATCTCCGCGCACCCCGGCCTGTCGGCGTTCCCGATAACTATCTCGGCCAGCCCGTCAGAGCCGTCGTTCATCGTGTCGGAGGCGACGGTGAAGGAGAGCCCGTCGATGCTATTCAGCCTTGTCACGAAGGCCGAAAGGACTTCCGAAAGCTGAGTGCCCGACTCCTTCGGGTTTGTTATTATCCTGAAGGGGGCGGCGGTAAGATCGACCGGCAGGTCTGCGGAGGGAGCTTCGGTCCCGGGCGAGGCGTCGGTCCCGGGCGCGGGAGAGTCGGTGTCGGAAGAGAGGGAGGGAGGCGCGCCGGTCGTTGTCGATGCCGTCGACGCCGTGTCCGTCACTGCAGGCGTCCCTCCTCCCGCGCATCCCGCGGCGGCGGGGAGGAGAAGCAGAAGCGCGGTGAACAGTGCCAGTTTTTTCATGGTTTTCCGCCGTATGCGTGGAATTCGATTAATTATATCTTTGATCGCACTGTTTGTCAATAA
>ONVJ01000155.1 GCA_900321265.1 uncultured Eubacteriales bacterium | reverse complement strand
TTTTCGCGACAGCCTGCATATTATATCACTTTCATACCCCCTTGTCAACACTTTTTTTCAGGTTTTCAAAAAATTTTTGTCTTTTTTCGGACGGGAGAATTTCCGAAGTGAATTCCGCAGTGGAATTAAGGCTGGGATAATCCATCAAGCCTCTTTCTGCTGTGCCCGGATCATTCTGTTTCAATCTGTTATCCTCTTTTCGGATCACCGCTGAAGATCATTCTGTAACATTAGTCTCTCCTCTTTTAGACTGAATGCCTCTGCTTCTTCAATGGAAACACCAGCTCTTTCCAACTGTGGTTTTTTCGAATCCAAAAACGGTTCTCCTTGTTTACTTACCTGATATCCTGTTGAGCACACGCAGCAAAGCGAGCTCGTTCGTCACGTCTTTTCCGCCGGCCCTCAGTCCCGCCGCCGCCTTTTCGCATCCCGACGCGTATCTCGCCGCAAGCTCTTTTACCAGCAGCGATCCGGATCGGATGTTCTTCTTCCCGAGCATAAGCTCTGCAACAAGCTCGGGATCATAAACTCTTTTCTCTTCCCGATCGCCGGCTGCCGCGTTGTCGCCTTCCTTCGGATCTTCAGGTGAATATGAGGCGCATATTATCTGATAAATCCTGATGCCGGGCGGTATTCGCGAGGCATCGGCGTCGATCGGCTTGTCTGTGACAAGGCATTCGTCCTTGACGGCAAACCCCGATTTCAGAAGATATTTTCGAAGATCGTATGAATGCGTCATCGGCTGCAGTATAAGCCTTATCCCGGGATTCCTTATATAATCGTTTCCTCCGAGTATTTCCGAGATCAGTTCTCCTCCCATACCGAGTATGTAGATATCCTCGGGAGAAAAACTTTCAATTCCGGTCAGACCGTCGAACAACCCGCAGACGATCCGGTCTTCCAGTCCTGCGGCACGGACATGTGCGCCGGCCCGTGCCAGCGGACCCCGGTTTATATCCGAAGCGATCCCTCCCGGAGAGATTCCTTCAGAGCAGAGATGGATCGGAAGATATGCGTGATCGGTCCCGATGTCTGCGAAACGCCTTCCGGGCCGCGCGAACCCGGCGCAGGCGAGCAGTCTGCGGTCTTTCAGCCTGGTTTTCATTTTTGCTCCTTTCCGACAGTGTAAATCCCGGGAACACTTATGAGATTTTTCTCACGGCCGTTCGCCTCGTTCCCTCATTCAGGATCATCGATGCATCCTGTCCCGAATGTCATACAATGACTTCCCATTAGGATCCTGTCTCCGCTTTTGAGACGGTATCTCTGTTTGTGATCAAGCTGTTCCCCGTTAAGGAAGGTTCCGTTGGTTGATCCGTAATCCTTTATCCGGAATCCGCCCGGACCGAATGTGATTTCTGCGTGTTTCCTGCTGACCGACGCGTTACCGAATATCCTGTAATCAACTCCCGGAGCCTTTCCTATGATGAAAGGAGTTTTTCGGATAACCGCCGGCGCTTCTCCGTTCAAAGGCAGGATATACGCCTCCGGGACCGGCCGGCTGCGGCCGGAAACGGCTCCGCCGGCATTGCGATTCATTTTTATTGATTTTAATAATTCCCGAAACCCTTTTGCGGAAAAAAAGCCTGCGGTTGCAGAACGTTTTCCTCCGTTTTTCTCAGAAAAAACATCGGCGCCGGATTTCCCCTCTTCGTAAAAGCGGACGGTCTCTCCCTGCCCGCTTCCGGAACTCCCCGCAGGCGTGCACTTCAACTCGGGGAATCGGTCGGAACAGTAGCCGGGCACTTCTTGATCGCCGGGGTTCGCGAGCCCGACAAGTGCGGCGCTGAATTCGGACGGAGAAAAGCCGGTCGATGAAACGAGAAGTGCCGCGGCTTTTTCCGCTTCGGTCAAAATGACTGACGGAAGAGCAATCGATCCCCGCAGACCGCTATAAGGCCGGGACCGGTCCTGCTCCGGCTCTTCCGGGGATGAAACGGCAGGAACCGGTATCCCGCTTTCGTAATCCGATTCGGTAATTTCTGACAGGAGACCGAGAATTCCGACGCGGGCGGAGGCGGCGGGACAGCAGCCATGGCAGTCAAGCCCGTTCTCCGGAATGCAGATCAGTTTGGTTTCTTTCCTCGAAGGATCGTAAAAGATAAAATCCGGATCAAACAGTATCGGATTGCTCTCAAGAAAGAAATTGTCAGCCGAGAGCAATGCCGAGCAGAGAGACCTGAGCAGGTTGTACAGATCCCCCCGCTTCCCGACCGAAAGATAATCTTTCAGCGGAGTCAACCTCCCGATCTGCCATCTGAGCAGTATCTCGCTGTCATATCTTGAACACTCCGGCTTTATGAATCCCGGGATGTCGGCGTTGATCAGCATATCCAGCGATACCCTGTCGGCAGCGGCTTCCTTAAAAGTATATTGCAAACAGGCCGATCCGTCAAGAGTTTTGACGGTCTCGAGGATAATTTTCTTCATCTTTTCTCATGCCTTCTTCAAAAACCGTATCTGCAGAGGCGGATAATGTTGAACGCGTATCCGTCAAAGACGAAAGCCGCCCCGTCCGGAGAAAAGCTCCTGCAGCCAGAATCGGCACTGACCGGCGGACGGCTTTTCCCGTCGCTCCCGGTCTGCGCAGGTTTTCCCTCTTCATCGATATAGATCCACCCCTCTTCGGTCAGGATCGCCGCAAGTCCTTGTGAGAAAGAGGAAGCCTCGACGCAGTTGATAAATAATGAAACACTACCCTTCTCCGAGGCAAATCCCCACTGTCCGTCTATTTTTACCGCGACAGGTTCGCCTCCTGACAGCGGAAGCGCTGCCCCGTCAAAACCTCCCGCAACGACCGCTCCGTCTCTTCCGATTATGTAAAACAGTCCCTCCTTCTCGGCAACCGCCTTGCCGGCTTCGGCGGCAAAGCCTCCCGAATCGAGCAAAAAGCCATCATATTCAAATCGGGTGACCGCTGAAAATCTGTCTGATACAAGCGCCCATTTCCCGTCTTTTTCCACCGCCGCGATACCGTTCGAAAAGGCGCCGGCATAGTCGAACTCAAAATGGTGCTCTCTTCCCTCTCTGTCGATATATCCCCATATCCCGTCGCGGCATGCCGGCGCGAGACCGTTCCCGAACGGTCCCAGATATGAATAGCGGATCTCGGTCGACAGCCGACAGTCTCCTTTTGTATCGACGTAATAGAGATCGTCTCCGGATCTAACGGGGATCAGACCGCTTTCGGCGTCTGCCGCCCCGACCCAGTCATAGTCATAATTCAGTATTTTTTCTCCGGTCGAGGATATTATCCCCCATTTCCCGTCAGACTTTGCCGGCGCGGCGTATCCTCCTCTGAAGAGATGCCAGTCTCCCGCGTCTTCCAGTGAGACCCAGATCTCTTCGCACCGGTTTTTCAGCAGTTCCCTGTACTGCACAAACTCACTGCAGGCGGCTCCCGCTCTCTCGGCTTCCGACAGGACCTCAAGCGCCTCGGCGACATTTCCGCGTGAAGAGTAATATTCCAGAAGCAGGACGTATGCTTTGGGATCGCCGGGATCGGCGTCGGCGGCATATCCGCAGTATGTTACGAAGGAACCGTCGTCGCCGAGCCGCAGATAGAGTTCTGCCGCTTTCAGCAGGATACCGTGATCATTCCTCCGTACTGCCAGAACACCGAGATAACATTCCAGAGAATCGATGTACATTTTCCTGTTCTCATAATTCTCTGCCTTTGAAAGCAACTCGGTAATCTTTTCATTTTCTCTTGCGACCGATACGGGTATCATGACCCATGTCATCGCCGTCATCGCCGCCAGGAATAGCGATGCGAGCAGGACAGCGGTTCTTCTTTTCATTTTTTAAAAATCTCCGATCAGCTCCGCCGCCGATTCAAATATGGTTCCGGCAAGGATAAAAGGCGCAAGTGGAAAGCTGTCCTTCAGCTTCGCTCTGCGCATAAGGAGCATAACAAGTCCGAAAGCGGCGCTCAGGAAAAAAGAAACTGTAAGCAGCGGAAAGATCTTTCTCAGTCCGAAGCAGAACGCCAGCAGGGAGATCAGCTTTATATCCCCGCCTCCGATCCCTCCCCGGGCAAAAAAACGAATGAGCAAAAGGACCGCTGTGATCACGATCCAGCCCGCAAGCCGGTCGATCGGATCATATTCGATGCTTCCGGTGATCAGCCCGGCTGCGACGGCGCCGAGCCACAGGAAACCGAATCCGAAGGTGAGTTCATTCGGTATTATCCTGTCACAGATATCGGTGACCGAACAAAGCAGCACGAGCCGGAATATCATAAGCCTGCCGGCAAAGAACAAAAGATCGATCTCTGGCCTTTTCCACAGAATGAATCCGCATGCGGCGGCCGCTGCCGCCAGCCCGGCTGCCTCCCCCGCGCACGCCGCAAGGAATATCCCTTTTTTCTTTCTCTTTCTGACAAAAGCCACACCCGACAAAGACTCTGAATCGCACCTCTTTAAAAACCTGTATTTAATATACAGACAATCGAGGGCTCCGCATATCGCCGTGCAACCGAACAATACCGCAAGTATCATACTATCCTCCGCCAAACATTCTGCTGATTAAAAAAGTTGCAACCCGGTCCGCCGTCATCCTTTTTCTTGATCTTAATCTTTATCTTAATCTTGATCTTCCGCGGATCCCGGTAAAGCCTTATACCTGTATTTGACAGTGACCGAAACGCCCTGCCTTTTTGCCGCTTTTTCCGCGGCTGACTTAATGATCTCCGAATATGTTTCGGCCTCCTCCGGAAATATGACGATAATGCAGGCAGAATAACCCGAAAGATCAGGTCCGATCTTTCCTCCGATCTCTCTTTCAAGAAGATCCCCCTTTTTCAAGGCCGAAATGCTTTTTTTCAGCTTTGAAGCGGCTTTTGAGATCGCTTTTGCGACGGCGCTCTCGTTTATCCTGTAATTTTCCGCATTCGCGCAGACCCCTTCCTCGGGAGGAATGAATTCCGAGTAGGTGGCCGAGAAGGGATTTACCGAGATGACCGATGTAAAAGCCGAAGTTGCCAGATCGTAACAGTCGATGCCCTTGCCTCCTTTGATTGCATCGGAAGGATTCTCTCCCTTGATCTCGGCGACAAAGTATTTTCCTCTGGCAAAATTGTCCAGCTTCCATACCGATCCGTCATCTCCTCCGCCGTCTGTGTCCGGGATCTCCGGAAGCCATGCCGCAGTGGAGGCTGTCTGACAGACCTTTATCTCACCCGGAAGGAATCCGAAACCGAGAAGCTTTATACGGTAGAAAGCCACTACCTTGACGGTTTTTCCTTCGGCGAGCACCGACGACAGCCCGAAATCGATCCCGTCCAGCCCGCCGTCGACACCGATCCTCCTAAGTTCCGCGTCGGCGTCCGCCGCCTTCCCGGACTCAACGATGTATTTGGGAAAGAGCATCCGGCAAAGCGGTATCGCGGCGGCTCTTGAGACCGCCTCAGAAGCGCCTCTGTTAATGAGGACACCGGCCAGAGTGAAGAGCGCGGATCTCGGATCGTCGGCAAACGCGGAAAGATTCTTTCCGAGTCTCGAAGCCGCCGATACCACAGAACTGTATCCGCTTTCGTCCGAGAGAGAGGACAGTTCTCCGGTGACCCCGGACAGCACGCCTTCGATCCCGCCGCTTCCGGATAATTCTCCGATCATCGAAGCGAATTCCGAAAACGAGTCAAGAAGCTCCTCCGCCTGCCTGATCTCCTGTGTCGATCCGCCGCTCTTTGTAGTAACGCCGCTCAGTTCACCGGCTTTACCCGCGAGATAGCAGTACTGTGAGATCTCACGTGCGGTCTGATCGAGTGCCGATCTCACCGTGCTTTCGGTCCTGACCGCTGCGACCAGCATTATAACCGCCAGGCAGGCGAGTATAAACGGAAATACCGCCAGGGCCGCCTCTATCGAGTAATATCCGCACTGGGCTGACCTGTCCCGCCCGCGGTCCGAAACCGGCCCTTCCATTCAGTACGACGCTGCTCCCCTGCAGGAAAAGGTGCGGCTTCCCTTTCCGATCTTTGAAATTTCAAGCCAGAACACCCGTTTGTTCTCCTTTTCTCCCATAAAGAGCGGCACCTCCCCGAATGAAGTCCTGACCGAAACGACCGCGCTGCACGTCAGAAGAGTCCTGCATTTTGAAATGTCAAAAGTCTTATTTTCTACCCGGACATCCAGCTGCATCATTTCGGCGACCCGTTTCAGCATCGTGTTCTTCTTTGCCTGATATGATATGAGGATAAACATCCTCAGATAATCCTTGTAGCTCATCGCGAACCCCGAACCTGTCCTCACCGTCGAAACCGAGCTTTTCTCCCCTTCCGAGGAGGTGAGTCCCGACGCAAACTTTTCGATCCGCTTTGTGACCTCCGCCGCCAGACTGTCGCTTTTTTCCCTGATCAGCCTGTCGATGTCCTCCTTAAAGCTGTCCCGGTATCCGTCGATCTCCTTTTTTACCGTTCCTTCGATCTTTTTTTTCACCGAACCGATTATTCCGCCGTTTCCGTCTTTTCCGTAGAGCTTTTCCCTGATCAGCGACTCGGTGCCGTCAGTCCCGGAGAGCGCCCCCGCGGCGGACCAGATCTCTTTTGCGATCTTCGCGGAGTCTTCTCCTACAGCCTTTGCGGCGGCTTTCAGGCAGATACCGTACAGTCCCCCCGCTTTATCCTGAAAATCATTCAGAAGTTCGTCAAGTTCTGTTTTTATCCGGTCGACTCCGATCCTTTCCGAAGCGGTGCAAATCATTCGCGCGAAATCGGCGATCGGTACTTCCAGCATCGTCTGAATTTCTCCGTACAGCTCCCCGAGCATTCCGTCGGAGTAATCCTCGAGCTCTGCCGCGAGCCTGTCGATGTTTTCTGCCGTCAGATTCGATGCGTATACCGAAACATCTTCAAAAATATCGTTTACGGCTTTTCCGGCGGCCTCGGCTGCCCCAGAGATAATCGCGTTTTTCAGTCCGGAAAAGCCGAGATTCCATGTGGACCGGCTCTTGTATACGGGGACGCTTTTCCCGGATGACAGAAGAGACAGATCGACTCCCGACTCGGCTAGCGCCCAGGCCGCGAGCAGCACATTCTGAACTATCGGTGCTCCGAAGCCGGTCCATCCCGCGACAGCCTCTGCGACCGCGAGAGTTTCGGCTCTGGATTCGGAATCGGTCATAACAAAGAGGAGATTCAGCGCGAATCTTACCGTGAAGATCATCGCTTTTACCGACGTTACGTTTGACTTCGGCGAATCGATTCCGCAGAGAATGTATTCCATCTCGGCACCGAAGCAGGGATTCGAGTTTAACGGATGCCCGCTTATGCTTACCGGAGACTCCTTCGTTTTGTCGTCACAGGCGTCGGTCAGACAGCTGAACATCCCCGAAATATATTCCTCAACATAAAGAGTATCAAGCGAGGCGGAAGCGATGTTTTTCAAGCCTGTCAGGAGCGACGTCGCCTTCCCGAGACTGTCGGCGGCCGACCCGGCGAGTTCTTCGTCATTTTCGCCAGAAAGAGAGATGCTGTCGAATGAGGCGGTGATCTCGGCCGCAGAGCAAAGAACACCGATGCCCGCCGCGATCTCTTCACCAAGCATAGATCTTATCCCGTCCGGTAGCTTCAGGTCCGGACCTCCGGCGCTCATGTCTGCGGAGCCCGCCGTTTGAAGCAGCTGCTTCAGTTCCGCCGCCTCGGCTGTCTCCTTCTGTGAATGCGCGGACGAGCTCTTCTCCCCGAAGGCTCTTTTCAGGTCGGAATAAAATGAATAATCTTTAGACAAAGCAGCGGTAAAAGACATCCTGTCGGAGGGCCGCAACAACCTTTCCGCCCATCCCGAATAACCGTTCGATGATCTTTTTTCCGCGTCGGAAAAGATAGAGTCTGCTGCCGTGTATGCTGACGGGATCAGCTTCTTCTGGATCTCCCCGAGCTTTTTTCTGACAGCCTCCCCTGGCCCCTTGTCCGCCTTCAGCTCCGCTCCGCAGAGAGTTATCCCCGAGACACGGGAGATCAGACGGTCCAGAATGCTCCTGTCCTTTTTGAGCGCCGCCGCAAGCTTGTCAAGCGCTTCGGTATCGATATCGTCCGATGAG
>ONVJ01000235.1 GCA_900321265.1 uncultured Eubacteriales bacterium | reverse complement strand
TGAAATGCTCGATAAAATGATGCTTATTCAGGCAAAAAACGAAAAAGATCGGCACCTGTCACGGTTTCCCGGCCGTGACAGGTGCGGAGCTGTTAAAAAAGTCCGACTCTTTTGACAGCCCCTAATATGTTTATCTAATCTCATTTTGCTGCGGCTTATATCCCCATACCTAAAGGCAGGGGTTTTACGCCGATATCTGATAACGTAGTGCTCGAAGCACTTAGGGTAGTCAGCAAAGGCTCGAGACTTTGCTCAAGCCCCCGGATTTATCCGTGGGGTTGCTGACGTCACACTCCGGATTAGCGAAGGCCTTTTTCACGCAGATATCTCTTCAGAAGAAACGCGAGGAAGTAAGGAATCGTATAAAACTTCCCGTTAAACCCGATATTTCTTGCGGCTAATTTTATACCGTATTTAATATCAGGATACTCCGAACTGTTGACGAGTGTGTTCAAAGAATGCACGGATGAGTTGTTTGCTTTAACTTCGACAGGGATCAGCGATTCCGCGTCTCGCACAAAGAAGTCCATTTCAAGGGTTCCGCTTTCGTTACGGTAAAAAAACAAACTATATCCTTGCTTTACCAGTATTTCCCCCACAACGTTTTCGTATAGAGCCCCCTTGTATGTGTTGAGATTTTGGTTTGTCCGCAGATCATACTGCGTTTCATCGTCCAACGCGCCTACAAGCAGGCCTGTATCGCAATAATAGAGTTTATAATTTCCCGGATCATAGTTGCCCTTCAGGGGAAGCTCCGGATAATTCATACAATAGCAGATATTAACAATGCCGGCGTTGACAAGCCATTCGACAGTGCCGATGTATTCTCTGTTTCGCGCACCTTTTCTGACCTTTGATATTTGAAACTTCTTATTGGTTTTTCCCAGGAATGCCGGTATTTTCCGATAGATGTCGAGGATCCGCGCTTGATCGATTCCCTCGGCGTATTTCGTAATATCCTCTTCGTAATCAAGGAGCAGCTGTCTTTGCGTATTTAGCGTCCCGCTGTAATTTTTCTGATTGATAAAAGCAAATACCACGGCCGGCATGCCTCCGAGGACCATATACTCGCGAAAGCATTCCATCATAACGTTGAATTCGATCTCCGTTAGCGGCGTGGTCGCAAGGAGTTTTCTGTATAGCTCCTCGATCTGTTCTGCTCTGTATCCTTTAGCCCAGAGAAATTCCTCAAAATCCAGAGAGAACATCTCATAATCTTCTTTGTATCCGACGCTGTTCGACTCGATTTCGCGGTAGTTGATCCCCATAAGCGATCCAGAGCAAATGACATCATAACGCATGTCTTCTTTAAAGGCCTTTAGGCTCGTGGCACAGTTGATACAGTCTTGTATCTCATCGAAGAAAATAAGTGTCTCCCCTTCCGGGAACACAAGGTCGGGATCATAAAATGAGATGTTCCGTAATATTGTGTCAACTTCAAATCCGTCATTGAATATGGTTTTGAACCGCTTTTGAATCACAAAGTTTATTTCAACAACGGATTTATACGTTTTGTTCGCAAAATGTCGGATCGCCTCTGTTTTACCGATCTGCCTCGCGCCCTTGACGATAAGCGGAAGTCTGTCATCGTTCTTTTTCCATTCTTCGAGAAACATGTCGATTTTTCTTTTCAGTCGTTCCATTTGCCCCTCCTTGTGCATCGCAGACTATTATATCACATTTTTCAGCTGTTTTCAAGCCATTATATCACATTTTTAAGCATATTGTGCGCGCGTTCATCACATTTTTCGATATAGATTGCGAAAAAAGGCGCCGGAACGGTCATAAAGACCGAACCGACGCCCGAAAATTTTTTCAGATATAGGCGTAAAACCCCTGCCTTTAGGTATGGGGATATAAGCCGCAGCAAAATGAGATTAGATAAACATAAGCTTGGTCAGAAGTATCTGCGAGGAAAACTCTTCTCAGACATTCTCTTCGCCATCGGTCAGTGCCTCCTTCGCGGTGACGGTGACCTTCTTCGTGTAGCAGGAGAAGATCCCTTCGACGAACTCCCGATCGGGCTTCGGCGTGATGAGGCTGACGAGCGGAACGATGATCATGCCGCCGATCATCGCAAAGGCTCCGGCGTTGATCGGGCTCTGCAGGAAGGCCGGGAAGATCCCCTTGAAGAACATGTTTGCGATCATCACCGCCGGACCCCAGATGAAGCCCGCGATACAGGCAGCCTTCGTCGTCCTCTTCCAGTAGAGGCTGTAGATGAAGGGACCGAGGAAGGCTCCGGCGAGCGCGCCCCAGGACAGGCCCATGAGCTGCGCTATGAAGGTGACGCCGACCTTGTACTGGATCACGGCGATGACCGCGGAGATCAGGATGAAGACCGCGACGAAGCATCTGATGATGAAGAGATCCTTTTTGTCCTTTGTCTTCGCGTCGACGCCCTTTGAGGCGCGTCTCTTCTCGATCATCGGATCGATGAAATCAAGGGTGAGCGTCGAGCCGGATGTGAGCACGAGGGAGGACAGCGTCGACATCGACGCCGACAGGACGAGGACGAGAGCGACGGCGCAGATGGCGGGCGAGAGCTTCGAGAGCATCTCGGGGATGATTGCGTCATACCCGTCCTTTGCAACGTCGATGTTGAAGAGACGTCCGAAACCTCCGAGGAAGTAACAGCCTCCGGCGACGATGAGCGCGAAGACGGTCGAGATGACTGTCCCCTTCTTTATGTCGTCCTCAGACTTGATGGCGTAGAACTTCTGGACCATCTGGGGAAGTCCCCAGGTCCCGAGAGAGGTCAGGATAACGACGCCGAGCAGGCCGGCGGGGTCGGGTCCGAAGAAGGAGGCAAAGATGCCGGGCACGGTCGAGACCGATTCGTCGGTCACCTTCGCGATCGCTTCGAGAGAACCGGTGAAACCGCCGTTGATCTTAAGCACCGAGAAGACGATGGCGGCGATTCCGAAGAGCATTATGATGCCCTGGATGAAGTCGTTGATCGCCGTCGCCATGTAGCCTCCGGCAATGACGTATACTGCCGTCAGGACCGCCATCACGGCGATACAGACGGTGTAGTCGACGTTGAAGCCCATCGCGAAGAGACGGCTGAGGCCGTTGTAGAGCGACGCGGTGTAGGGCACGAGGAAAATGAAGACTATCGCCGCAGATATGAGCTTAAGAGCGCGGCTTCCGAACCTGTTTCCGAAGAACTGGGGCATGGTCGCCGATTTCAGCTGCTGGGTCATGACTCTCGTCCTGCGGCCGAGGAGCACCCAGGCCAGCAGCGAGCCGATCATCGCGTTTCCGAGACCGATCCAGGTTGAGGCGACTCCGAACTTCCAGCCGAACTGGCCGGCGTATCCTACGAAGATGACCGCCGAGAAGTAGCTGGTGCCGTACGCGAATGCGGTGAGCCAGGGGCCGACCTTGCGTCCGCCGAGGACGAATCCCCCGACGTCTGCGGCGTGCTTTCTGCAGGCGATTCCGACCGCCACCATCACGCCGAAAAAGGCTACGAGCAGGATGATCTTGACTAACATTTTTTCTTCCTCCGTCTTTTCCCGACTCTGCGCGGGAAATACTGAATTTGATTCTGAAAACAAAAACAAACGGCCTTAGGGCTTTGCAAAGCCGACAAGACCGTTTGCTCTATTGCCGCCGGAAAATCAGCGGAACAGGACGCAAGCGGCCGTACAGGCGTAATAATAGTAATTCTTCACTATGAGACGCATGACCGCCGCTCCTTTCCTTGTTTTGCAATATTATATGCCCGATCGGCCGCTTTGTCAAGAGAAAAATTCATAAAAATGAAATTTTTCACCGATTTTTTGAATTTTTTTCGTTTCGAGGCTTCATTTACCGTCTCAGTCAATATAAAACTCGACCTCCAGAGGTCCGCCATTTCTTCCTGACGGCGACCTGAAACCGTACACCCGGTATCTGCCGTTGCGGTTGCAGGCGGTAAAGAATGGGCCCTCGGTCACGCCTCCGCTAACGGCGCGGAGCGTCGAACCGCGATATCTGACGCTTATGTCGCCGCGCCCGGCGACGGCCTCTGCCGCGTTCTTTCCGTCGAAGGCGAAGACGGGCAGCGCGATGCCGAATCTTTCGCGGTCGGGACTTTCCTTCCCGTCGGTCCCGGATCCCGCGTGGGTGACGCGGTATACCGCCCTCCCGCCGGTGAGCAGGATCTCCTCGGTGAAGGCGGCGCCCCCGGGGAGCCTCGATCTTACGACCGCACGCGGATAAGGATCGCAGCCGAGAAATAGGAGTTCATATCCTGTCCCGCGGTCTGACGCGAAAACTCTCTTTTCGCCGTAGGTCAGATACGGACAGACCGATACCGGCACTCCGGGATCGGGATCGACCGAATATCTCGGCGACGACGGACAGGGCACCGACAGCGCGATCTGCGGCGGCGCACCCTCAAAGTGGATCCGCCCGAGG
>ONVJ01000154.1 GCA_900321265.1 uncultured Eubacteriales bacterium | reverse complement strand
TGATATTCGATGCCAATGGAATCCAGAAGGTCGTATGTGCGCATCTCGCGGGGCAGACGCCCCTCCGCGTTCCCGGGTCTTCCGTTTTGCAGTTCCATGTCAGGCTCCCTGTCCGCGGCCCGGCCGGGCGAAATGTCCGGGAGGGAGCGGAGTGTGCTTTTTTGTTTTAATGTTGTATTAACCGGAACAGTTGTCCACAGTCAGTTCAAAACAAAACCTTATATCCAGTCATCCGACGGTTCGTTCGCGGATGCCGGTATGGGCATATCGGTTATATCGTTTTTGGATACTTCCCATTTATTCTGAATCTTATAATCGAAATGGAATTCAACTTCGATACAATTATCGTCACCGGCGGTTGACAGGCTGTTTTTCAACTGATCAAGCAAATAGCCGATGTCGTCATAGCAGACATCCCCGAAACGATAAGCGGCATAAACGGACCATCCCTTGTCAAAAGCGCCCCAGCCCGAAGCAGGCACAATAGAGTAGATTATGCGTGTCATTTTGTCTTCATTTTCTTCCTGCGTTTTTTCAGGACACACATATGTACAAAAAAGTGAAAACCAGGCAGCCATAATAATCCTTCGCCTTTTGGCGCTTCCTCTCTCTCAGAATATCCCGGGCACCGCATGCGCTATGCCCATGCCGGCGGCAAACGACGCGGCGTTCGCGACCAGCGCGTAAATGACATACACCCAAACCGGCCTTGTTTTATCGGAGATCCTCCTCAGGAACACCGAGTATATCGCCGCTTCCGCGGCAAAGACCGCGAGCTCGAGCAAAACATAGCCCGCCGTGAACGCGGCCTGTCCGGATCTGAAATTGATGATGTTGAGCAGAACGTTCAGGAGGATCTGAGTCAGGATGTTTACGATCGCAAGGAAAAGCAGTTCCCTGCGACTTCTGAAGCCGAACAGCATAGCTATGAGCAGCTCGATCGCTATCGTTATCAGGATCCTGAGAATAAGAGACAGGATCTCGGGCTGCCACTCGTATGTTTTTTCCGCGGTCAGCTGCCCGCCGGCATTTTCCGAAACATCCACCGTGAAATATGAATCGAAAGCGTATCTTTCGCAGATTCCGCTTGCGAGGAAGCTGCCGGTCTCCGGGTAGAAGAGAAGGATCTTGAATGATTCCGGAGGATAATAGCCCCACGTCAGCTCTTTGCTCACACTCACTTTCCAGACGGCTCTCTGAAGGAAAAAGTATCCGTCCGGGTCATCGTATTCAACGAATGCACGCCATACGTCTTCCGTGATGAAACCGTAAGAAAGATCGATGTGCTCCTCATTTCCGTCCCAGACGTAGAAAGGGCCGGTCGACGCGGTTTTTGAGAGCAGCGTCGCGTAGCAGGGCTCGCCGCCCATGTTTTCAAAGGAAACATGAACAGAGGGCTTGGGGCCGGTATCCGCGAACACCGTGACCGTCATGAGCGTTGATACGATCATGATCGCGGCGATCAGTAATAATGCCTTTCTTTTTTTCATTCGGGATCTCCTCTATTATCAGCCTGCAGGGTCTGCTCTTTTCCCTATCTCTTTACCCCAGCGGAGGCAGCTCGTGTATGTCGTAATTGTCGTAGTAGATCTCAAAAGCCGTCTCGACGTCGCCCGACAGTTCTATCAGCGCTCCAGCCTGGAACATCGCCGACAGCGCGCCGGACGGGGCCTGCCAGGCCGCGTTCGATACGACCTCGAGCTTTTCGTTGCCCGGGACGTTCGCTCTGATGATCGACTCCGCCCTGAAGAGCAGCTCGCCGGTCGCGATGTGATAATCGCTCGACACGATGGCGAGTTTCTTTACCGACGGATAGAGCGAGGTCAGGATATCGTAGGTGAAGATCGCGTTCTGCGCGGTGGTGACCGAGTTGTCCTCGACGATGATCCGCTTTTTGTCGACGCCCTGCTCCGCCAGCCATTTCGCCATCTCGCCGGCCTCCGACGCCGATTCGTTTTCCGCCGCCGTGCCGCCTCCGGCGCAGACGATATACGCCTTCGGATATTTGTTCGCGCTCGCGAGAGCGACCTTCAGCCGCTCGATCAGCTCATCCTTCATCGTGCCGTCGGGATTGAGCTGGAAGCCGAGGACGACTATGCAGAGCTCGTCGGAATCGGGCAGACCGTCGGGGAGCACGCCGTAATTGAGGGGCTTGCCGAGATCGGCCGACGTCCAGATCTTCATTATCTCCGACCAGCGCGCGCCGGTGTTGGCGTCGGCTACCGACAGTTCCTTCAGAAGGGTGTTGATCCGGTCCTTCGCCTCGTCTCCGTAGGTCCCGTAATCGACGGCGATCTCTTCGACAAGCTTCTGAACATCGGCCGTTTCCCCTCCGTTTTTGCATCCGGCAAACGAAAAAAACAGCGACAGCGCGAGCAGCGCCGCGAGAACTTTGATAATTATTGTCCGATTCTTCATTATTTTCATCTCCTGTCGATATGTTCCGCAAAAAAATCAGTCGGACGGACCCGGGACAATCACCGGCGAGGTTGTGCTGTTATCCTTAATGAATTTGTCTCCGTCCATGACCGAAACATAAACAAACCTGTCGGACCCCTCTCCGATGAATACCAGAGCGCCGGCCGCCGCCGAGAACCGGTATGTACGTTTGTTATTCTTTTCGGTCAATGTCAGGATTCCGTCTTTTACAGTCCAGTTACCCAAACCAATATAACTGCTCCACATTCCTTCATAGAAGGAAAATGTGCCGTCTTTCACCAGTGTGATGACAAAGTTGCTTCCGAAGCCCTCC
>ONVJ01000316.1 GCA_900321265.1 uncultured Eubacteriales bacterium | reverse complement strand
GCAGACAGCTTGACGGAAGCGGCCAGAGGAAGCCCTGGTTGCGGGCGGCCTCCTCAATCGCCTTCAGCCTTGCCTGCTCCTCCTCGAGCCTCTTCTTTTCGGCTGCCGCGATCGCCGCCTGGCGGGCACGCTCCTCGGCTTCGGCGCGTTTCTTGTTCTCCTCGGCCTCCAGCTGATCGACCATCGCCTGGAATTCGGCGTCAAGAACGTCGACGCGTTCGACATAGCTGTCGGATTTTTCGATGAGATCCGCTATCTCATTCTCGATCGCGGCAAGGACCTCCTCGTTCTCCGCCTGCCAGGCGGCAAGCTCTGCGGTGCGGGCCTCATACTCGGCGATCCTTGAGTTCTGCTCTTCTATCTTGAGCAGCTGAGCCTCGTATTTTTCGGTCAGTTCTGTCTTTTTGTCAAGCAGGCTGTCCATGACACGGTCGGAATAGCGGATTATCGCGGTGACCCTGTCTATCCTGGACAGAAGATCAGAAAGCGAAGTCGCTCCCATCAGGATCTCAAACCAGTTCGTCTGACCCTCCTCATAGGTCATCCGGAGGATATCGAGAAAGCTTTCGTATTCATTTTCGTATTCGACCTCGACGGCGGCGATGTCCTTTGCGATATCCTCGACTTCCTTTTCAATGACCGTCAGTTCGCTCTCGAGCATCTTCAGCGTGTCCTCGTAGAGCGCCTGCATGGTCAGGTAGATTCGCCGCTTCTCTGTCGCGTCGGCCTGGATCCGGTCGGCCTCTTCAAGCGCCGCCTTCGATTCTTTGAGAAGCTGATCCAGCTCTTCGAGCTGTTCGCGCATCTCCTCGGTTGTCGAATTCTTTACGTCGTCATAGGTCGCCTTTACGTAGGCTGAAGCCGGCAGCGGCAGAAACGCGGCGGTCAGCAGGGCGGAGCAGATGATCAGAGCAAGGATTTTTCCAAACAGTTTTTTCATTCAAACATAAACAGAATGGCAGATATTTGCGCGCGGCTCGGGTCATGGGCCGCTATTTTTGTGGGATACAGTCAGTTTTTAAGATTCTTCCTGATCGAGAAAAGGCTGGTCAGGACGCCTGATACAACGCCCAGAGCCAGGAATCCGAAGAAGAAGGCAGCCGAGAATCTGGAAAACGGAAGAAACTCAAACATCTTCAGATCCCCGATCAGTTTCGCGAGAGCGAGCCGGTAAAGGATAGAATCGAACATGTAGGCGATCAGCGCCGACAGGATCCCTATCACGGTCCCTTCGATAATGAAAGGCAGAACTATGAAGGTGTTTGAAGCGCCGATATATCTCATAATATCGATCTCTTCCCGCCTTCCCTCGACCGCGAGTCTGATGGTATTGAATATCACGAAAACAGATACCGTAAGCAGCAGCACGAAGAACCAGGCGAAGACGAGCGAAACCCCGTTCTTCAGGTTTTCGGCCTTTACCGCGTAGTCCAGCCGGTTGTTGACCCTCATCACTCCCGGGATCGAATGAAGATCCGACTCAAGCTTGAGGACTCCCGCGCTGTTTGAGTATTTTACTATGAACTGATCGGCCAGCGGATTGTTTCCGTTTTTCTCGATGTCTTCAAAGAGGGCGGAATAATCCGAGTAGGTCTCCTTCATCTGCGAAAGGCCTTCTGTCTTGGAGATATAGCTGACCTCGGATACGTTGTCAAGGCCTTCGATCTGCCGGCCGATCTCGCCGACCTCCTCCTCTGTCAGATCGTAATCGACAAAGACGGCGATCTCGTTCATCAGCCCGAGGTTCTTCAGATTGACGTTGATATTCTCGATAAGCGCCGCGAAGGCGCCGAGAAGGACGAGGCAGGAGGAGAGAACGATCACCGAAGCGACAGTCATCAGTCCGTGCCGCCAGAGACCGCGCAACGCCTCGCCGATAAAGTAGAAGGGATTGTAGGAATGCTTCCTGTTCTCTTTCATCTTGAAGCCGCCTCTCCGCCTTCATCCGAAGCGATCCTGCCCGAATCGATCGTTATCACTCTTTCACCCATGGTGTCGACCAGAGCCCTTTCGTGTGTTACCACGATCACCGTCTTGCCAAGAACGGTGTTTATCCGCTTGAGCAGATTCATGATGATAAGGCTCATCTCGGGATCGACGTTGCCTGTGGGCTCGTCGGCGACGATTATGTCGGGATTGTTGGCAAGCGCTCTTGCCAGCGCGACGCGCTGCCTCTCTCCGCCCGAAAGCTGGGGCGGAAAGTGGGAGGCCTTGTCCTCAACCTGCATCATTTTCAGCAGGATCGGCACACGCTGCCTGATCTCTTTCGCCGGAGTGCCCACGGCTCTCATGGCGAACGCCACGTTTTCGTAAGCGGTCTTGTCGGGAAAGAGCCTGAAGTCCTGAAAGACCATGCCGATGCGTCTGCGGTGCAGCGGGATCAGTCTGTCGGGATATGTCGTGATATCGTCTTCTCCTATGATGATCTGTCCCGAATTCACCTTCTCCTCAAGCAGCAGAACGCGGGTGACGGTGGTTTTTCCTGCGCCGGATCTACCGACGATAAATACAAATTCTCCGTCTTCTATGCGGAAAGAGACTTCGTCAAGAGCGGTGATGTCGGAATAGACCTTTCTAACATTCCTGAACTCTATCATCTCAGCCGCTTCGTCTTTCCGGGTATGTATTTTGTGGCAAGATACTGTCTGACCATAAGAGCCACCCTGAAAGTGATGGCGTTGTCAAACTCGCGCAGATCGAGTCCGGTCAGTTTTCTGATCTTCTCGATCCTGTATACGAGGGTATTGCGGTGAATATAGAGTTTCCTTGAGGTCTCGGACACATTGAGGTTGTTGTCGAAGAAGCACTCGATCGTTTCAAGAGTGTCCTCGTCAAGCGCCTCGATGCTGCCCGATCTGAAGACCTCGTGCAGATACATCTCGCAAAGGGTCGCGGGAAGCTGGTAGATCAGCCTGCCGATGCCGAGATTGCAGTAGCTGATATAGCGCTTGTCGCTCTCAAAGACCTTACCGACGTCAAGCGCGACCTGAGCCTCCTTGTAGGCGGTGCCGAGGTCCTTGATGTTGTCGACGACCGTCGATATACCTATCGAGGCGTTCACATAGAATTCGGTGACGAGAGTGTCGATTATTCTGGCGGCGACAGCCTCGATCTCCTTCTGATCGGTGGTGGGCTTCACCTCCATGACGAGAACGACCTCATATTCGCCGAGAGTTATGATATAGTCGCGCTGCCGGTCGGGGAACATGTTCTGAAGCATCTCGAAGGGGAGAAAATCCGTCTTGTCCTGGAATTTGATAAGCAGGACCACGCGGCTCTCGGAACTGTTGAAATTGAGCTCCTTCGACTTGATGAAGATATCGCTGGGAAGAATATTGTCGAGGATTATGCTCTTTAAGAAGGAGGCCCTGTCGTACTTGTCGTCGTGCAGATTCTTGATGTTCATGAGGGATACCGAGACCATTCTCACGACCATCTCTGCCGTCCTGTCCTCTCCCTCGGCGAAAACGGTGTATTCGTTGTTCGAAGGATCAAGTCTGCGGTATGCGTATCCGCCGAAGAAAAATACGTCTCCGGAATCCTTCATCAGCGAATACTGACCGAAGTCCTGCTTCTGCTCTCCGATCCTGACGAGATCGGAACAGGCTATGATACTGCCGCTTTCGTCTATCACGCCAATTACTCTGTCGACCGCATCCTTCATCTGGTGAATAATGCTCTGAAACAGTCTGTTTGCCATTTTTCTGATTTTTCCCTTCCGGTTAAATATCCGCGCCCCGGAGATGTATCCCGGAACGCGACAGTTTTATGGTGATTATTGTTATTAGATGTAATATTTTACATCTTTTTTTGTCAATAATCAATAGTCAGTTTGAAAAAATCAATAAAATTTGCCGTTTTTTTTTGTTTATATTAACGAAAAGACCGCGGAGATGCCAAAAAACCGTAAAAAAAAGCATCTCCGCTGCGTATTCTGTGTATGAGTGCACCGGTCAGACGCCGGGTTCGAACCTCAACGAGAGGCAGGCAAGAACAAACGGAGCGGCGCTTTCGG
>ONVJ01000151.1 GCA_900321265.1 uncultured Eubacteriales bacterium | reverse complement strand
CTCGGGTTCTCATCTTCATTTCCGTCGATACAAAAACCCGGGGCCGAAGCCCCGGGTTTTCGTATCGGTGGAGCATAGGGGATTCGAACCCCTGACCCCAACACTGCCAGTGTTGTGCGCTCCCAACTGCGCTAATGCCCCAAAATCGGTGGAGACAGGGAGACTTGAACTCTCGACCTCACGGATGTGAACCGTGCGCTCTGACCAACTGAGCTATGCCTCCTTGACCGCGCCGGATTATTATATCACAATCCTTTCGAAAATGCAATAGTTTTTTTAAAAGAATTCATTTATTACCGGCTCCCGGCTGCCGGACTCGCCGCGTTTTTGTGAAAATCCGCAGAAAAAACTTGAAAACAAGCCGCGGTAATGTTATAATATCATTTGGATCGGTTTATACATCAGCATTATTAAAACTATTATAATTATACTGCCATCCTTTACCGGCGGACCGCCGGGGAGGAAGATACGAAGAACAATCAAAAAAACATAAAAAGGAGAAACCAAGTGAAATCCAGACTGACAAAAGCGGCGGCCCTCCTGCTCTCGCTGCTCATGCTGGCCGGAGCCCTTGCCGCCTGCGCCGAGAAGACGGGCGAAAACGGAGACACGACCGCCCCGGGATCGAACGCGATCGCGGGACCCGATGTCACCACCGAGGATCCCAACGCCCCCAAATATGACGCTGACGGTTATCTGATCTCCAACCTTCCCGACCTGAACTTCAACGACGAGACCGTCACTGTCTTCTACTGGAGCGACGTCGAGATGAAGGAGTACGAGTCGGACGGCCCCAACGGCGAGATCGTCAACGACGCCATCTTTACCCGCAACTCTCACGTTGAAGGGAAGCTTCACGTTCAGCTCGCCTGGGAGAAAACCCCCGGCAACAACGGAAACAAGCAGTCCTTCGCTTCCGCCGTCGGAAACGTTTACAAATCCGGCGACCACACCTACGACCTGATCTCAGCCTACTCCCGCACCACCGCCATCTGCGCAGAGAACGGGTACTGCGCCGAGCTGACATCCCTTCCCTACCTCGATTTCAGCAATCCCTGGTGGCCGGAGGAACTCGTCAGCGTGGTTTCGATCGACAACAAGGTCTACTTCGCGTCGGGCGACGCCTCGATCAACGTCCTTCACTTTATGTACGGCGTTTACTACAACAAGGACATCATAGCCAACAAGAACCTGCCCAACCCCGTCGAGCTTGTCGACAGCAATCAGTGGACGATCGACAAGATGATCGAGATGTGCGAAGGCCTCTACGAAGACAAGAACCAGGACAACATAAAGGACAAGGACGACGGATACGGTCTGACGACGACGAACTTCCATATCGACGCCTTCTACACCGGCTCAGGTCTCAGGCTTGTTGAGCAGGATCCCGACAAGATCCTCGTGATCTCGGAAGACTTCTGGAGCGAAAAGGCCGACACCCTCTGCACCAAGCTCGGCGACTGGTTCAAGACTCAGGACGCCTTCATGGGAAGCGGATACGAGGACAACTTCGTCGCCGGCAACACCCTGTTCAGCAACAACCGCTGCTATCTCGCCGACCGCAAGCTCGGAAACGTCTCCTTCAAATTCGGGATAGTCCCGACTCCGAAATACGACGCAGATCAGGAGAACTTTATTTCGGTCGTCGGGAACCCCTTCTCGCTCTACGCGATCTTCACCAACACCAACGACAGAGAACGCGCCGCCGCGGTCCTCGAGTGCTGGGCCTCGGAAGCCTACAGGACCACAACTCCCGCCCAGTACGAGCTCAACATGAAAGCGCGCTACTCTGAGGAGAACGACGACTCGAGGATGTATACGATCATAAAGAGCACCGTCTGCTTCGACATCGGACGCCTCTTCAACCCCGAGATCAA
Source organism: uncultured Eubacteriales bacterium (assembly GCA_900321265.1). Taxonomy (GTDB): domain Bacteria; phylum Bacillota; class Clostridia; order Oscillospirales; family CAG-272; genus CAG-390. The sequence continues at coordinate 5,805 of ONVJ01000151.1, read as the reverse complement.
CGACATCACCGATATCTACTTCAAGGCGGTTGAAAGCGGACAGAGCTGGGCCGCCCAGACCAAGAAAAACTCCAGGACGCTGCCTCCGCTCATCGCAGGCATAGTCGAAAACTTCAAAAAGATCGAAGGCTGAACAATTAAAACAGGGGCTGTTAAAAACCGCGGGTTTTTAACAGCCCCTTTCCTGTTTGACAGGATCCTTATCCTCCGGTGGTATCGTCGGGGATCTCTACGGTGAGATCTCCTCCGACATCCTTCTCTCCGTCGTCGACGGGAGTCGCCTCGGTGACCGCCTGTTCTCCTGCAGCAAGCAGATCCGCGTCCTTCTTCTCGCAGGTCTTGCAGAGTCTGGTCTTGCCGTTCTCGATCGCGGTCGCGGAGGATCCGGTCAGAAGATCCTTCGTGTTCTTAAGATGTCCGCAGTCGTCGTGAGTGTGGTAGACAGTGCCGCTCGCGGTCCAGTATACGGTGTTGATCCCGGCGTTCTCGAGCATCTCCTCCTGAGAATGCGGATTCCAGTCGATCCCGAACAGGACTCCGATTATCAGCGCCACGGCGGCGGCGATAGCGGCAAGAGTCTTGGATTTCTTGGTAGCGTTCTTGTCGGTCAGAGCGAAGATGATGAAGGGCACGAAGGCGATCGCCGCAACGATGACCCCGAGGTTGTTCTGGCACCAGAATTTGATCTCCTGGGATCTCTTCGCGGGATCGAGGTGATTCCCCTTCTTCCAGAGCAGCGAGCCGACGACGAGGAAGATCAGGTCGAGCGCGAGCGCGACTATCCACGCGATCGTATGTCCCGGCTCCTCATAGAGGAAGTCCCACTCCAGAGCGACCCTGAAGAAGAGGATCGCGAAGACCTCGCAGGTGAGCGCGAGTATCCAGAATATCACACCCGTGATCCTGTAGGGCATCGCGTTTTTCCTGGTCTGCTGGAGCAGCTCCTCCTTGCTCTGAGTCTTGCCCTCCACCTTTGTGTAGGTATGGGCGACTGTTTTCTTTTCGGTTTCTTTTGCCATGCGTTTCCGCCTTTCTCCCGCCGCGCCGCGGCGCGGACGGACGTCTTTATTAAATGCTTTTTTAAGTTTGGAATTCCTTTCCGCTCCGGTCTTCGGTTTTTCGCGATCCGGAAAGGATATATTATTATATCATATTTTATTTTTTCAATCAATAGTTTTTATAAAACGGCAACTGTTGACCCTGAGCCCATGCCGTGGTATAATAATACAGACAGTATGAACAGTCCGGAAAGGAGGGCTTCCAGATGAAGAATAAAAAGGCAGGCGGAAACGCTTCCGCAGAATCCGGCGCCGTCAGATTTCTGACAGTTCCGCCCGAAGCCGCGGGCATGCTCCTCTCCGACTGGTTCGCCCTTGCGGGGATAGCCTTCCCGCTTCCCTGCGGCGGCCGCGGGATATGCGGAGGCTGCACCGTCACGCTGGCCGACGGAAGCCGTGTCCCTGCCTGTTCCTTCACCGTTCCGAAGGGAGGCATATCTGTCCGCGATCCCTCGCCCGCCCCCGCAGCGGCGGCAGAGCCCTCTTCGACTCCGCGGGAAAGGCCGGACATGGCGCTCGACATCGGAACGACGACCCTCGAGCTCGCCCTGGTCGGAGATGGCGGCGCCACCGGGCGGTCGGTCACCGCCCTGAACCCGCAGGCTGTCTTCGGCGCCGACGTCATCTCAAGGATCACCGCCTGCCGCGAGGGGAAGCTTACGGCGATGAGGACCTGTCTGACAGAGACGGTCAACTCGATGATACACTCGCTGTCGCCCGGCGGAGCCCGAACTATATACGCCGTGGGAAACCCGACCATGGCGCACATCTTCTGCGGAGTGTCGCCCGAACCGATCGGAACATATCCCTTCACTCCGGTGTTCACCGGAACGCGCGAGCTCAGGGCGGAATCGGGGCTCGACGCCGGCAGGACGGTCCTGCTCCCGGCGGCGTCCGCCTTTATCGGGAGCGATATAACCGCGGGCCTGTACGCGTCGGGAATCTTTCCCGGAGAAGACCGGGATGGACCTGTGCTGTTCTGCGATCTCGGCACGAACGGCGAGACTGTTCTGAAGGCAGACGGAAGACTGCTCTGCGCGTCGTCGGCCGCGGGTCCGGCGCTCGAGGCGGCGGGCATCTCCTGCGGTACCGGAGGCGTCGGAGGAGCGGTCAGCGAAGTTTACGACGCCGCGGGCGGCGCGGGAGAACTGAAATACTCGACGGTCGGCGGGCTTCCGCCAGCCGGCATCTGCGGGAGCGGCCTGTGCGATCTCGTCGCCTGCCTTGTCGAAAGAGGTGTGATAACAGCCGACGGAAGGCTGACCTCCCCCGGGGGATTCGCGCTCTGCCCGAACGTCCTGCTGACACAGAAGGACGTGAGGAACTTTCAGCTGGCCCAGAGCGCGGTGAGAGCCGCGGTCGAAACGCTGCTTGCGACCGCGGGAATTGAAGCCGGCGATATCGCCTCGGTCATTCTTGCCGGAGGACTGGGCAGCCGCATCAGACCATCGAGCGCGGTCCGCGCGTCGCTCTTCCCAAGCGTCTTCGAAGCGAAGATAAGGCAGTCGGGGAACACTGCGCTGAAAGGCGCCGCCGCATGCGCGGCGGACCCGGACGCCGTCGTAAAGCTTGAGGAGATCGCCGCCGCATGCGAGACGGTGGACCTTGTGTCGTCGGACTTTTTTGCCTCGGCCTTCATCGGGAATATGAGATTCGGCTGATCGCTCCCTCCCCCGGCAAAAACATTTGACATTCACACCCGATTATTGTATAATAATCAAGGTTAAACAGCATTATTCATCTCAAGGAGGCATTTTATGAAATTTATTACAAAGACCGCCGCGGTCCTTATCGCGCTCCTGATGCTTGCCGGAGCGGTAGCCTGCGGCGAGCCCGAGGCTCCGGTCGACGAAACGACGATCGCCGCCCAGACGACCGCCGATCCCGGAGAGCTCACCGCCGAGGAGACAAAGCTTCTGCCGAATCTTCCCGACAAAAAATACGACCGGGATTTCATCATAGCTTCGGGCTATGTTACCGAGACCAAATACACCTCCAATCTCATCGTCTCGGATGAGATCAACGGTGAGCTGATCAACGACGCGGTCTACACGAGGGCCGAAAACATCAAGGAGAGGTTCGGCGTTGAGATCCAGGTCATGGATATATCCTATACCCAGATCATCAACGCGACGACCGGCGGCGAGCGCCCCTACGACATCGGCACCGCCACCCTGTCCGAGATCATCAATGTCCTGACGAAGGGCGCTGCGGCGGATCTCCACACCGTCGAATCGGTCGATCTTGAAAAGCCCTGGTGGGATCAGAACGCGAACGACAAGTTTGCCGTCCAGGACAAGCTCTACTACACCTTCAGCGACTTCTTCATCACCGGCATCGACAACACCCGCGCCTGCTTCTTCAACAAGGATCTGGCGACAGACCTGAATCTCGGCGATCTCTACGCCCTCGTCGATCCCGGCAAATGGACCATCGACGTCATGCAGGAGATGTGCAAGCAGGCATTTGTCGACAAAGACGGAAACGGCAAGGCGTCACAGGGAGATCAGGTCGGTGTGGCCGAGGCTGCCACACAGTTCTATGAGGCCGTCATCACCGCCTGCGACATGGAGCCGACCAAGCAGGGAGCCGATCATCTTCCCTACTACCCCGGCAACGACGACACCGAGAGATTCTCGGAGGTCTATCTTCACATCCTCGATCTCTTCACCTCCGACAACTCCTACCTCGTCATCGGCAACACCGACGCTCTCAACATGTTCACCTCGGGCAGCTCTCTCTTCATCCTCTACACGCTCACGCAGTGCCCGGCGATGAGAAAGAACACCGAGCTCAATTTCGGCATCCTTCCCTGCCCGAAGTACAACGAGGAGCAGGAGCGCTATATGAACGTCAGCCCGAACGGCGACGCCCTCTTCATCATCCCCGGTCCGACCGAAGACGTTGAGTTCTCGGGTGTCATGTGCGAGGCCGCAGCCTACTACTCCAGCAGCTACTACAGCGACAGCGCTCTCATGCCCGCCTACTTCGATCTCTGCCTGACGACGAGGAACGCGCCCGACGTGGAGTCCTCCAAGAACCTTCAGATCATCCACGACAATATCGCGTACACATCTAAGATCCTCGGCACGACCTACATGCAGGCGATCTACGACGCCTTCGCCTCTGAGAACCGCGGCATCGCGACAGTCCTTGCAAGGCTGAACAAGGCAAACGTTCCGAACATCAAGAACATCCTCGCTCCTCTCGGAGTCGTGATCGAAGACTGATAAGCGAACAGGCCTTACAAGAAAACCGGTGGATAACATGAATTTAAAAAAGGCTTCGATTACCGCTGTTGCTTTGCTGATCCTCTTATCCTCCTGCGCAAACGGGATCCTGCCCGTCCCCGGGACAGAGCCGTCAGACACCGCCGCCGATCCGCCAAAGACCGATGTCACGACCTCAGCCGTCGATCCGCCTGAAAGCACTGGAATTACCCCCGCGACCGGAGACTCTGCTTCAGATATCGGTTCGACTTCCCCGGAGAATATCGGTACACAGACATCAGAAAAGAAGCTGTGGGACCCCTCCGCCAGGGCCGCCGCCATCGAAAGGGTAGTGTCAAAGCTTCCAGAACACCTTGCGGGAGAAGAGTTCGAGCTGATTCGAAACCAGGGTATCTCCAAAGTAATGGTCACTGCCTCAAGGTATCTCACCCGTACAGTCAGCTACGTGAAAGCGGTCACATCTCACGGAACGGTCAGCAATGTCGAAAAGGAGGCGTCGGTGACCTTAGCACACAACACTTATGACGGTTCCCTTTGCATCGTGATCAGATACAACCAGAACAAAATGGTGATCGTGGCAACGGTTACTCCCGACGAAAACAATTTCCGGATCTTTGAGGACGACATAAGCTCAACATTAACAATTTATCCAGTAAAAGACCCGATAACCACGGACACGCTGAAAAGACTCCTTACGTCTTACGATCATCAAGCCGAACCGTTCGGAATCATCCTCGCTCTTTTTGTGAACACGCTGTCGGAACTGGATCCCGACATCTCACTTGAGACCTTCGGGGTGTATGACGACCTGCCTGAAGAAACGAATGCTATTCCCGGAGGAGCCGATTTTCTCTTCGGAGACGAAAGATACCGCGTCGAGTTGATGAAGAATGACGACGGCAGCCTGAAAACCCTGCGTCTGTCCTCGGAGAAGGGCGATCCCTTCGATTTTTCGTTGCACGACGGCTCGGTGGATCTCTTCGTTTTCGCCTACCGCGACACCGGCGGCGGGATACGTGTGGTCGCCTTTTATGAGCGCCTGTACACCCCTTCTTCCGGTACACCGACCTTAAGGATGGTATACACCGGCTATGACTGCACAGACGGTTCACTGATCCCTGTGGTTTCAGGAGACAGCTCTGTCGACGGCTTAATATACCGCCGGAGCGACGATATCTTTTTTGACTCGGGACACATTTTTTACAACTGCAGGGAACGCTCTGAACGCGCGCTGACCGAAGCGCGAGGCAAGGCCGCAGACTGTCTGATCGTCTTCGATTATTATTCCGGCAGGGACGAGTCTTCAAACAGGTATATGATACCGGGAGAGATCCCTGAGAACTTCGACTGGAAGATCGCGAATTCCATCGATCTCCGGTAGTGATCAAACACAAAGCATCAAAAACACAGCATTGCATTTATCATATTTTAAGGGGGTGTTTAAAAACTCGTGAGGCGAGTTTTTAAACACCCCTGCGACATTTTTCTCGGCACGAGACCGTGCCGTTTTTGCCCTG
>ONVJ01000186.1 GCA_900321265.1 uncultured Eubacteriales bacterium | reverse complement strand
GCCGTCATCGACGCCGACCGCCGCGAGGCGATAAAGCGCAACCACTCCTCGCTCCATCTGCTCCAGTCGGCGCTGAGGCTCGTCCTCGGAAAGCACGTCGAGCAGGCGGGCTCATACGTCGACGCCGAAAGAGGAAGATTCGACTTCACACACTTCTCCGCCCTGACCGCCGACGAGCTCGCGCGGGTCGAGGCCGCCGTAAACGGCGCGATACTCCGCGGACTCAAGGTCGAGACTGTCGTCACCGGAATCGCCGAAGCCAAGAAAATGGGCGCGATGATGCTCTTCGGAGAAAAATACGGGGACGTCGTCCGCGTCGTAAGGATGGGAGACTTCTCGGTAGAGTTCTGCGGAGGCACGCATGTCGACAACACCGCAAAGCTCGGACTCTTCCGTATCGTCAGCGAGTCCTCTGTCGCCTCGGGCGTGCGCAGGATCGAGGCGGTCACCGGCAACAACCTCCTCTCCTTCTTCGCCGGGAAGGAGAAGCTGATCGCCGATACCGCCGCCGCTCTCAGGACGCCCAACCCGAACGACATCGCGAAGAAGGCCGCCGCGCTGACCGCCGAGCTCTCGGCCGCGAAGCGTGAGATCGAGGCTCTCAACGCTAAGCTCGCCGCCACGAAGCTCGATTCGATACTTGCCGGCGCCGTCACCGTAGGAAGCGTAAGGCTCGCCGCGGTGAGACTCGAGGGCACCGCGACCGACGTCGCGCGCTCTCTCGGCGACAGCATAAGGGCGGAGCATCCCGACACCGTCGCCATCCTCGCCGTCGGTGAGGGCGAAAAGCTGAACTTCATCGCAGTCGCCGGAGCCGAAGCCGTAAAGGCCGGGGCTCACGCCGGAAAGCTCGTGTCCGCAGTCGCCGCCGTCACCGGAGGCAGAGGCGGAGGCAGGCCGGACAGCGCCATGGCGGGCGGAAAGGACGCCTCGAAGACGGCCGACGCGCTTGCCGCGGCGAAGGATATCCTGGCCTCGATGATAAAAGCCTGAGCGCCTCCGGCACGCCCGTCCGGGAAAACTTTTTATCCGGAATCGATGATTTATCGAAAAACGATAAAAATTTATTGACAAGCAATTCAAAACGTGATATACTGTTCCTGACAATAATAAACACAGAGGGGTAAAAAGCAATGTTACTGATGTCGAACAACCAGTGGAAATGCGACAAGAACACCGAGGCCTGGGCCGCCGCCGGCGAGGACTGCTCGGCAGAGGCCAGAGTGCCGCTCATGGTAAAGGCCTATCTCGAAGTCATGCCCGACATCCTCGGCCTTCAGGAGGTGTCGAGACGCCAGGCAAAGATCATGATGGAGCTGATGAGCAAGGTCGAGCTCCCCGACGGGACCGTCGCCGACTATGAGTACGTATCCGGCAGCGACACTCCGATCGTCTACCGCAGAGACAAGCTCAAGCTGCTCGAGTCGGGCTTCTTCAGATTCACCGAGAGCGTCCCCGGATTTGAAGGCAGCTTCAACAACGGCGAGACGAAATCCTACGCCTGGGGCGTTTTCGAGTTCAGGGACACGAAGAAGAAGATCGCCCTGCTCTCCACCCATCTCTGGTACAAGTCGGGCAATCCCGAATCCGCGGGATACCAGGCAGGCTCGAATGAGGCGAGAAGATATCAGCTCATGCAGGCGGTCTGCCGTATGAACCGCGTCATCGCCGAATACGAATGCCCCGGCATCATCATGGGCGACCTCAACGCCAACATCAACTCCCTCGCTCTGAGAGCCGCCGAGGAGGACGGCTGGACCGACGTCTACCGCCTCGCCAAAGGCTTCAGGGACGAGACCCGCGGCCATCACTACTGCAACCCCAAGGGATACAGACGCGATACCGGCGGGACCTTCGAGCAGGCGATCGACCACATCCTCGCAAAGAACCTCGGGAACTGCACCGTCGAATCCTTCCGCAGGCTCACCCCGGAATACTTCGACAAGGCGTCAGACCACTATCCGCTTTATATAGAACTCTCGATCTGACAGGACACCGCACAGAATTTCTCAGCTCGTCCGCGCGGCGGACGGGCTGAGAGAGAGAGAGAGAGAGAAGGAGACAGGCATGATCAGATTCGGAACGGGCGGCTGGAGAGCCGTCATGGGAGACGATTTCACCAAATACAACGTCAAAAAGGTCGCGACCGCCCTCTGCGCGCTGATCGCCGAAGAGGGGAAAGCCGAAAGGCCGGTCGTCGTCGGATACGACAGGCGGTTCCTGTCGGCTCCGGCCGCCGGATGGTTCTCCGACGTGCTGAACTCATACGGGATCGACGTCATCGCCATGAACCGCAGCGTGCCGACCCCTCTCGTAATGTTCCTGGTCAAGGACATGAAGCTCCACTTCGGCATCGAGATCACCGCCAGCCACAACCCGTCTGAATACGACGGGATCAAGGTCATCGTCGACGAGGGCAGAGACGCCCCCGTCGAGGTCACCGACCGGCTCGAGGCGCTCATCGAAGCCGGGACTCTTCCTCCTCCGGCCGTGAAACCGGGCAGCCTTAACAGGCTGAAGACACCCTTCAACGGCTTTCTCGATTCGATACTCGGAAAGCTCGACCTACAAGCGATACGTGACGCGGGGATCAGGATCCTCTTCGACAGCATGCACGGCTCTGCCACCTTTCCGCTCATCACCGTCCTCGCGACCGCGCGCTGCACAGTCGACACGATAAACACGAACAAGGACGCCTTCTTCGGCGGAGCCAATCCGGCTCCCGCGGCAGAGCTCCTCGGACAGCTGAGGAACCGCGTGGTGTCGGAAAAATACGATCTCGGCATCGCCGTCGACGGAGACGGCGACCGCGTCGGGATCATCGATCCCTCGGGCGAATATCTCAGCGCCAACCAGATACTCGTCATGCTCTACGGATACCTGCACGAATACAAGGGCTGGAAGGGTCCGGTCGTGAGGAACCTCGCGACGACCCACATGCTCGATCATCTCGCCGAGTCCTTCGGGGAAAAGTGCTACGAGGTCCCGGTGGGATTCAAGTACGTCTCTGCAAAGATGGACGAGGTCGACGCCGTGCTGGGCGGGGAATCCTCCGGCGGTCTGACGGTGAGAGGACATATAAACGGCAAGGACTCGATCTACGCCGCCTCCCTCTTCGTCGAGATGCTTGCGGTCACCGGAAAGACGCCCTGCGCGCTCTGGAAGGAATACACCGACCGCTTCGGCCCTCACGTCATGAGAGAGTCGAACCTCGGCTTCAGGCCGGAGGACAGGACAAGGATAGAAGAACTGCTGATGAAATACCGGAAGCTGCCCGACTTCCCGAAGGAGGTCTCGCGGGCCGGATATTCAGACGGCTGCAAGGTGTATTTCAGGGACGGATCATTCGTGATCTGCCGCTTCTCGGGCACCGAGCCTCTTCTCCGCATTTTCGCCGAAGCCGAATCGGCGGAAGCCGCAGACCTGCTCATCGCATGTATGAAGGACTTCTGCCTCTGAGCGGGCAGACATAAACCGAAACAACACATAAACGCAAAAGCACGCAGGATATCACATCCGGCGGTGACTTTGGCGGAAAGGCAAGGTAATTTCATATGAACATCATTATAGCGGACAGCTACCGTCAGCTTTCGGACACCGCGGCAGAGATCGTCGCAAACCAGATAAAAAACAAGCCTGATACCGTCCTGGGCCTCGCGACCGGCTCCTCCCCTCTCGGACTTTACGACGCTCTCGCGAAGATGTGCGAGGACGGAAAAATCGATTTCTCCCGCGTCAGGACGGTCAACCTCGACGAATACGTCGGTCTCGCTCCCGACCATCCTCAGAGCTACAGGTATTTTATGGATAAGAATCTCTTTGACAGGATCAATATCCGCAGAGAAATGACGAAGGTCCCCGACGGCCTCGCCTCCGACACAGATGCTTTCTGCAAAGACTATGACTCGTATATCGACTCACTCGGCGGGATCGATCTTCAGGTCCTCGGTATCGGCCCCGACGGGCATATCGGCTTCAACGAGCCCGACGGTCACTTCACCGCCGCCACCCACGTGGCCGAACTCGACCCCTCCACCGTCGACGCCAACTCGAGGTTCTTCGAGAGCCGCGACGAAGTCCCGAAGACTGCGATCACCATGGGAATGAGAGCGATAATGCAGGCTAAAAAGATCCTCCTTATCGCCCCCGGAAAGGCGAAAAAAGAGATCCTCTTCAAGGCCCTGGAAGGAGATATCACCCCGAGGATACCCGCGTCGGTACTCCAGCTTCACCGCGATGTCACGGTGATCTATTCCGACGAAAACCGCTGACCCTCACGGGCACTGCGCCGGTCCCGCGCAGGAAAACCGGCCGAAAAAGCTCATAATAATGTCAGAAAATAAAGAAAAAAGCATAAATAAACAAGAGGCTCCGGGCGTCTGCCTGCTCAACGACTCCTTCCCTCCCCTGATAGACGGCGTCGCGAACGCGGTGGTCAACTACGCCGCGCACCTTCCCGAAAAGGGATACCGGGTATCTGTCGTCACCCCCGAGCATCCCGACGCCGACGACGGCCGCTTTCCATATCCGGTATTCAGGTATCCGGGAATCGACATGCGCAAATGGGTGGGATATGTCGCCGGGATCCCCTTCTCCCCCACGCTGATGAAGAACATCTCGGAGGAGAAGCCCGCTCTCATCCACAGTCACTGCCCGATCGTCTCGACCGTCGTCGCCCGGAGCATCGCCGACAAGCTCAACGCCCCGGTCGTCATGACCTACCACTCGAAATTCGAGGTCGAGATCGAGAAGCTCATTAAGCTGAAGTCCTCAAGGGATCTCGCGGCGAAGGTGCTGGTCGACAACATCAGCTCCTGCGACGAGATCTGGACTGTCAGCCGCGGCGCCGGCGAGAGCCTGCGTTATCTCGGCTATACCGGGGAATACACCGTGATGCACAACGGCGTCGACATCCCCCGCGGGAGGCTTCCGGATGAGAAGACGGCAAAGCTGACCGCCGGGTACGGCATCCCTTCGGGAGTGCCCGTCTTCCTCTTCGTGGGAAGACTGATGTGGTACAAGGGCATCGGGATCATCCTCGACGCGCTGGCCGGGCTGAAATCGAGGGGACTGGACTTCAGGGCGGTATTCGTCGGCGGAGGCGGAGACGAGGATGAGATCCGTAAGCGCGCCGAAGAGCTGAAGCTCGGCGACCGCGTCATCTTCACCGGAAGGATATACGAGCGAGAGAAGCTGAGCGCGCTCTACTGCAGATCCGACCTCTTCCT
>ONVJ01000176.1 GCA_900321265.1 uncultured Eubacteriales bacterium | reverse complement strand
GACCCCGCCGTCTTATCTGTTCGGCACTGCCGGTACTATCGAATAGATGTCCTCAAAGCGGATCGCGCCGGAAATGTTTTCGATAAAGAGACGGCCGCCTTCACGGTCGATGCCGGCAAGCCGGCCCTCAAGGGTCTGTTCGCGCCAGTCGCGGTAGCATCTTACCCTGACCCCGGCGCCCGGGGAGAGCCGCGCCAGCCGCTCAGACAGCCGATCGGTCTCCTCCTCGCAGAGTTCCCTTTTCTCCTCTCTCGAATGCCTCTCCTCCCTTTCGGCCAGGGCCTCCTTCAGGCCCTTCATCGAGTCGAAGGGGAGGAACTGTTTTGCCCGTTCGGCTCTCGTCATGAAATGTCACCTCCGTCTGACCGAAGAAAGCGTGCCGCCGGCCGTCGCGTCGCCGTATCCGGCGCGGTGTCCGCCTATCATCCCGTTGCGCTCGCGCAGCGTGCCGTCTGAGGTCAGGCTGTATCCGCGCAGCAGCGAATTGTTCCCGAATCTCTCCTGCACCGCCATCACCGTCCGCTCCCGCTTCTGCTCGCGCTCCAGCGCCTCGGGGTCGCTGAAAATGTCGTAGCCCACCGCCCCGGCGTCGCAGAGCCCCTCAAATGAGAGCCCGAGCCGTCTGATCGGCAGATCGAGCGCGATCTTCCGGTATATGCCGAGCGCCTCCTCCCTGAGGACGGAGGGGGAATTCCCCGACTTCAGGATCCTTCCGCTGCCGAAGGAGGGCGCGGCGCGCTCTCCCGAATAGCCGACGTACACCGATATCTTCGAGCAGATCAGATCCTCCCTGATCAGCCTGCGGCAGCCGACCTCCGCCATCTCCGACAGGACGGCGGCGGCGCCCTCGCGGGTGTAGTCGCGGGGCAGTATCTGGGAGGAGGAGAAGGATCTAGTCTTGCTCCTGTAGCTCTTTATGTCGCTTATGAGGCAGCTCTCGCGGCCCATGGCGTGATCGATCAGCAGCTCGGCGTTGACACCGAAGAGCGAGTGCATCAGCCGCGGATCGGCCGCCGCGATGCCCCGCATCGTTCTGATCCCGCATCTTTCCAGCCTTGCCGCCGTGCCGGTCGAGATCTGCCAGAAGTCGGTTATCGGCTCGTGATCCCAGAGGGTCTTGCGGTATTTCTCCTCGTCGAGCTCGCCGATCCGGTCGGGCGATCTTTTCGCGGTGATGTCGAGCGCGATCTTGGCAAGATAAAGATTCGTCCCGATGCCCGCCGTCGCCGGTATCCGGCAGCGCTGAGCTATCTGCGAGATAAGCTTCGACGCAAGTTCGGCCGGCTTCATCCGGTACATGCCCAGGTAGTGAGTGGCCTCGATAAAGCTCTCGTCGATCGAATAGACGTGTATGTCGTCGGGGGAGAACCAGTCGAGATAGAGCGAATATATGTCAGCGGCGTATTCTATGTAGAGCCGCATCCGCGGCGGCGCGGCGATATACCTGACGTCGGGGGGAATATCCGACAGACGGCATCTGTTCCTTATCCCGAGCGCCTTCATTTTAGGACTTATCGCGAGACAGAGGGCGTTTTTTCCCCTGGTCGTGTCAACGACGGCCAGGCATGTCTCAAAGGGATTGAGGCCTCGCTCGGCGCATTCGACCGACGCGTAAAAACTCTTCATATCGATGCAGAAACAGCATCTCCCGCCGTCGGGCGCTCCGCCTTCCCGGCGGCTGTTTTCATTATTGTCGTTATCCATGGCATAAGACGCCGCGGGAGTTTGCGCGGGCGCCGTGCGGATCATTCCGCGTCCTTGATTATCTTCACCGCGACGCCCTGCACGACGCAGTCGGTGACGTAGATCGGCTCCATCGAGCTGTTTTCGGGCTGGAGCCTCACACGGCGTTTTTCGGGCTCGGGGAAGTATCTTTTGAGCGTTGCCTCGCCGCCGGTGAGCGCGACGACTATCTGCCCGGGCTGCGCGGTGTCCTGGCGCTTTATCAGGACGATGTCGCCGTCGTCGATGCCGGCCTCGATCATCGAGTCCCCCCTGGCGCGCAGCATGTACATCTCGCCGCTGCCGAATATGGCGACCGGAAGGCTGTAGCGGGAATCGACGTTGCCGTCGGCGATGTTGGGCAGACCGCAGGCGACCTGGCCGAGCAGCGGCACGCTGACGGTGGCGGCGCTTCCCGAGGGGGTGACGATGTTTCTCCTTCCCTCCCCCGAGAGCATTCCGTTCTCCTTCATATATGCGACGTAGCGCGACGCCGTGCTCTTGGCGATTCCGAGACTGTCGGCGAGCTCCTGCAGGCTGGGGCAGCCTCCGTCGGCCGCCCGGCGGCGCTCTATCCTCTCGGTTATTTTTCTGCAGATTTCAAGATCTTTGCTTCTCATATCCCTCTCTGCCCCGCTGTGTTTTCCCTGAATGCCGCGTTTTCAAACAAAAATGTGTTTTGACGGCGCGTCTGTCTATCCGGAACATATGTTCCATATACAATTATACAACCGCCGCCCGCTCTTGTCAAGCTTTTTTGCAAAAATATTTCTCGGACGCGGATTTCATTGACATTTCACCAAAATAGTTGTAAAATACTTCATAAAAGTTATATGCAAACCGGAGCCGCTTCTGACCTGCCGCGGCATCACCGGTCGAATCTTTAACTGATCTGACGGTATCATCATGAAAAATTATCAAGTCAGCGCGGAGATCGCGGTCATCGGAGCCGGTCCGGCCGGCCTTTGCGCAGCCATAGCCGCGGCGCGCAGAGGACACAGCGTCGTCCTGATCGAACGCAACGGATACCTCGGCGGAAACGCCACTCTCGGACTGCCCCTGCTCGGATATCTCGACCTGCAGGGCAGAAGGATCACCGGCGGCATCGCCCAGGAGTTCATCGAACGGCTGCAGGCCCGCGGCGCAAGTCTCGGACACCGCGTCTGCCCCCACCACAACTCGGTGACCAACATAAAGCCGGAGGAATTCAAGCTCCTCGCGATCGAGATGTGCCGCGAAGCCGGCGTAAAGATCATACTCCACGCCGAGGCCGCAGAAGCCGACGTCGAGAACGCTTCGATAATATCGGCCGTGATGTACGGCGGAGGCAACCGGATAACGGTAAAGGCAGGTGAATATATCGACTGTACCGGCAACGGGGACCTGGCATATCTCGCCGGATGCAGTTACGCGCTCGGCAGACCAGACACCCACGAGCTCCAGCCTCCAACGGTCATGTTCACGCTAGAGAAGGTCGACACGGCAAAGCTCTTCGACTATATCGAGGCACATCCCGAAGAGATGACCTTCGAGGCGTCGATAGACAACCGTCCGGGCTACGACGCGCCCTATTTCCGAGCCAGCCTCAACCATGTCTTCGTAGGTCTGCGCGAAAAATTCAGGGAGCTCCGCGAAAAGGGCGAGCTCCCCGTCGACAGAGACGACTTCATTTATATAAAGAGCCTCAACGACGGCGAGATATACGTAAACTCGACGAGGCTCCTCAATACCGACGCCACAGACATCTATTCGATCACCGACGCCGAACTTGAAGGACAGCTTCAGACAAAAGCACTGACTGAGGTCATGCGCAGATACGTCCCGGGATTCGAGAACTGCTTCATCTCGTCGGTAGCACCCTTCATCGGAGTCCGCGAGACGAGAAGATTCAAGGGCGTCAAGTGCCTCACATCAGACCGAGTCATCGCCGGCGAGATCCCCGGCGATACGATCGCGCTGGGCGGATACAAAATCGACGTCCATTCGGGAAAGGGCCGTTCCACCCTTTTCAAAACGGTAAAAGAGCCCTTCGGCATCCCCTACGGAACGCTCGTCAGCGCCGAGATCGACAACCTCATGTTCGCCGGAAGATGCGCTTCCTTTGACAAGGAGACTCTCGCCGCGGTGAGAGTCATGCCCCAGTGCATGAACATGGGAGAGGCTGCCGGAGTCGGAGCCTCTATGGCGATAGAAGACGGAACGACCCCCGCCGACGTCGACACTGACATGTTGCGCGCCGCTCTGCGCGGCAACGGCGCCGTGCTCTCTAAGGACGAGATTATGATCCGCGAAGAAGACGACAGACATTGAGAATAATACATACCTCTGCCCGGCAGCCCATATGCGGTTTTTTCAGCGACCCCTTCGGAAGACGGGCGGATCTGCCATATAATATCCCGGAAAGCGACGGCATCATCAGGAGGATGACATGAGATTTTTCGGCGGCGGCGACTGGTTCAGGGCAAATTTACACACGCATACCACAAAGAGCGACGGAAAGCTCACCGCGTCGGAGGCCGCGGCGCGCTACCGCGACGCGGGATATAACATTCTTGCCGTGACCGACCACTGGCTGGCCGGGACGGCGACATCGGTCGACGGTGATTTCATGATCCTCTCGGGCATCGAGCTCGCTTCGAGCAGCTACTTCTCTGCCGGCTCCCTCGAGTGCTGGCATATCGTCGGCCTCGGCGTCCCAGAGGGCCTGGTCCAGGAGTCGCCGCGCCTCGACGCGCCGCCCCAGGACCTTGTCGACGAAATAAAAAAAGCCGGCGGTTTCGCCGTGCTGGCCCATCCTGCCTGGAGCCTGAACACCCCCGAGCAGATACTCTCGCTCCGCAGAGTCGACGCCGTCGAGATCTGGAACACCCAGTCGGCGCTTCCCTACAACCCCGACCGCGCCGATTCCTCGCATATCCTCGATCCGGTCTTCAACGCCGGACGCTTCTTCCCGCTGCTCGCGTCTGACGACTCTCACAGATACATGAAGGAGGCCTGCGTCGCCTCGACGATGATACAGGCCGGCGATCTCACGCCCGAAAGCATCTTTTCGGCGATCCGTTCCGGCCTGAGCTACGCGACCACCGGGCCGCGCCTCAGACAGATAGAGATCGCCGGCGGCCGGGTCTGCGTCGAGACTTCGACGCCCTGCACGGCGGCCTGCGTAATGACGAACCACCCCTGGCTGAGAGGGGCGGTCGACTGTATATTCGGCAGCGACGGCGAGCCGGAGGAGCGGACCTCCTTCGAGCTGCCGGTCGGGGAGAACACTTCCTTCCTGCGCGTCACCGTCATCGACAGGAACGGAAGGCGCGCCTGGTCGAATCCAATAAAG
>ONVJ01000150.1 GCA_900321265.1 uncultured Eubacteriales bacterium | reverse complement strand
TACGGACCGCCTTCCTCCGCCATGGATCAGGAAAAAAGGCAGAATCTTCTCTCTGCCGCCAGATACTGGCTTACAGCTCATCCCCACCCGGGGCTCTATCCCCGTATGGACGTTATAGAAGTTCTTTTGAAAAAGAATCCGGAATCCGGAAAAGACACCGGCGAAAACCGAGAGGACGCTTTTTCAATCCTGTCGGTAAATCACATTAAAAACGCCTTCGGCGTAAATTTTTAAAGGAAAAATGATCAGATATTTCAGCACAAGAGATGAAAAAGCCGAAAAAGGAGTATCCTCCGCTGCTGCTATAAAGAGAGGCATCGCTCCCGACGGAGGTCTCTATTCCCCCGACGTTATTCCGGAAGTGACTCCGGACTTTATCGATAGCCTTAAGGATCTTGAATACAGCGCCAGAGCGGCGAAGATACTTTCGCTCTTCCTCTCTGACGATTACTCCGGCCCCGAGATCGAGGCCTTCTGCGGCGCGGCCTATTCGCCCGAAGCCTTTCCCGACGGCGCGGCTCCGCTGAAGGATATAGGAGACGGTAAGTTTGTCCTCGAGCTCTGGCACGGACCGAGCTGCGCTTTCAAGGATATGGCCCTTCAGCTGATGCCGAGGCTCCTGTCCGCCGCCATAACAAAGACGGGCGAGAAAAGAGACGCGCTGATACTCGTCGCCACTTCGGGGGACACCGGGAAGGCAGCCCTTGAAGGATACCGCGATATCGACCGGATAAAGATCGAGGTCTTTTACCCCGCAGAAGGCGTAAGCATGATCCAGAAGCTCCAGATGATGACGCAGGCCGGATCTAACGTCGACGTCTGCGGGATCAGGGGCAATTTCGACGACGCTCAGAACGGCGTCAAATCGATCTTCACCGACGGTGATATCGCCGCCGAACTCGACAGAAGAGGTCTCTTCCTCTCAAGTGCAAATTCGATCAACTGGGGCAGGCTGCTTCCTCAGGTCGTTTACTACTTTTCAGCATACGCCGATCTTTTGAAGCAAGGTGCTGTCAGCCCCGGCGAAAGGATCGATTTCGTCGTTCCGACCGGCAACTTCGGAAATATCTTCTCTGGTTATCTCGCATACCGCATGGGACTCCCCGTCGGGCGTCTTGTCTGCGCTTCGAACAGGAACCGTGTGCTGACCGATTTCTTCTCGACCGGTGTGTACGACAAAAACAGAAGCTTTTATACAACATCCTCGCCCTCGATGGACATTCTCATATCCTCCAATCTGGAAAGACTGCTTGCCTACGCCACCGGCCCCGTAAGGACTGCGGGATATATGAGCGAGCTGAAGAAGACCGGAAGATACTCGATCGGAGAGAGCATCCTCGGAGACATCAGGGATATCTTTGCCGGATACTGCGCAGACGACGAAGAGACCTCTGCCGCGATAGGCAGATACTGGAAGGAAAGACATTACCTTGCCGACACGCACACCGCTGTGGCGCTCAGCTGCGCCGACAGATACATATCTGAAACCGGTCAGGAAAGGCCCTGCGTCGTTCTCTCTACCGCCAACCCCTTTAAGTTCGCCTCAAGCGTTTACTCATCTGTCACCTCCTTTGAGGCTGAGCCGGGATACAGAGCTCTCGAGATGCTCTCGGAAGCGACCGGTATCCCCGTCCCGGCACGGCTCTCGGGTATCGACAGACGCGCCGTGAGGTTCCCCGACGTCTGCGACGCCGACGGTATGCGCCGGCGGATGCTCACCTTTGCCGGCTGATGGCGATCTACACCATAGCCGATCTTCATCTCCCCGGTCCCTACGGCAGCCAAAAATCGATGGATGTATTTGAGGACCGCTGGAAAGACTGCGTCGCCAAGCTTGAGAAAAGGTGGCGGGCTCTGGTCGAACCGGAGGATTCGGTCGTCATTCCGGGCGACATATCCTGGGCGCTGAAGCCGGGTGAGGCGCTTGGAGATCTGGCCTTCATCGATTCCCTTCCCGGTACCAAATATCTCGGCAAAGGCAATCACGATTACTGGTGGAGCACGGTCAGAAATCTGAAACGCATGACCGAAAACGCCGGTCTTCACTCCCTCAGATTCCTCTACAACAACTCCTTCATCATCGAAGGGATCGCGGTAGTCGGAGCCAGGGGATGGTTCCCCGACGAGACGCTGCAGAGCGGTTCTCTTGACGCAGACTGGAAAAAGATCTCAAACCGCGAGCAGATCAGACTGAAGCTCAGCATTTCTTCCCTTCCCGATGAGGCCGCGCCTCTTCCGAAGGTCCTCTTTATACACTTTCCGCCCGTCTGGCGGGGATACACCTGCCGCGGGATCATGGACATCATTCACGAGGCCGGAATCAAGACGGTCTACTACGGACATATTCACGGAGTTTATTCTTCGGAAGGCGATTTTGAAAGCGAAGGAGTAAAATTCCGTATGATCTCGGCCGACAGACTGGATTTCACCCCTCTCCGTGTGTACGCGGAATAATAATACTGTAAAAATTTAATTATTTATATCCTGAAAGGAACCCCGAAATGACAATCAGAAAGTCAGAAATCAACGAAAAGAATCTTGCTACCGTGGAGTTTTCCTTCGAGGCGGATGAGATCGAAGCCGAAAAGCTGAAAGCCTACAGAAAGAACTGCTCAAAGTTCCGCATCCCCGGCTTCAGGCCCGGCAAGGCCCCCCGCTCGATCATCGAAAAGATGTACGGACACGACGTATTCCTTGAGGACGCCGTCAATTCGCTTATCAACGCGAACTATGAAGAGATCATAAAGGCTCCAGGGAGGGACGCCGTATCCCGCGCCGACTTCGATATGTCTTCATACGACAACGAACTCGTGATGAAAGCCGAATTCTACGTCAAGCCCGAGATCGAAAGCATTGAATACAAAGGCATAGAGATAACGGCTCTGAAGCGCCCGGTGTCGGATGAGGAGATCGACAGCGAGATCGAATCAGTCCGCAAGAGAAACGCCCGCGAGATAGAGATCACCGACCGCCCCGCCGCCATGGGAGACACAGCTCTCATCGACTATGAAGGCTATGCCGACGGTGAAAAATTCGAAGGCGGTACGGATACGAACTATAAGCTGAAGCTCGGTTCCGGCAGCTTCATCCCGGGATTCGAGGAACAGGTCGCCGGCCACTCGGTCGGAGATGAGTTCGACGTAAACGTCACCTTCCCCGAGGAATATCACGCCAAGGAGCTGGCCGGAAAGCCGGCGGTATTCAAGGTAAAGCTTCACGGCATCACCTTTGAGGAGCTCCCCGAATGCGACGACAATTTCGCGCTAGACGTCTCGGAATTCAACACCTTCGCCGAATACAGAGAGGACGTCTCTAAGAAGATCGGCGAACGCCACGACAAGGACACCGACCGCGAGGTCACCGATAAGATCGACACCGCCCTCGCAGAGCGCGTGACCGCCGAGATCCCGGCTTCGATGATAGACAGCGAGGTCGAAGGCCTTGTCAGAGACGCCGAATCCAGGATTCGCATGAACGGCATCGACTTCAAGACCTACCTCTCCTATTTCGGAATGGACCTCGATAAATACAAGGAAAACGTAAGACCCGACGCCGAGAAGGCGGTCAAGGTAAGACTTGCCCTTGAGAAGATCGCGTCGATCGAGAATATCGAGATAACCGATGAGCAGATCGAGGATGAGTACTCGAAAATTGCCGCTCAGTACAGTGTCGAAGTCGATTTTGCCAAAGGACAGCTTCCTAAAGAAGAAGTCATATCCAATCTGAAGCTCCGCGCAGCAGCTGACGCAGTCAAGGCTGCCGCGGTGATCACCTATACCGATAAGGAACCTGAACCAGCCTCGGAACCCGCGTCGGAAGAAAACGACGTTGCGGACGGAAAGGCTGAGTGAGCAGGCTCCCCGGCTCATCCAACCTCAAAACAGCAATTAAAGGGGATCTTAAAATGATCGAAAAAAACGACCTGATCAGGAATTCTCTCGTCCCGATGGTGATCGAACAGACCGGACGAGGCGAAAGATCTTTCGACATCTTTTCAAGGCTGCTCAATGACCGAGTGATCTTTCTGTCTGAAGAAGTCAACGACGTAACCGCGTCGCTCGTTATCGCCCAGATGCTTTACCTGGAATCTGTTGATCCCGACAAGGACATATCCTTCTACATCAACAGCCCGGGTGGCTCGGTGACCGACGGGATGGCCATCTATGATACGATGCAGTTCATTAAGTGCGATGTTTCTACAATATGCGTCGGAATGGCCGCCAGCATGGGAGCCTTCCTGCTTGCGGCAGGCGCAAAAGGAAAAAGGATCGCTCTTCCGCACAGTGAGATTATGATACATCAGCCTCTCGGTGCGGCTCAGGGGCAGTGCTCCGACGTTCTCATCAGAGCTGAGCTCATGAAGAGGACGAGGGATATCCTCAATTCCATTCTCGCGGAAAAGACGGGTAAAACGGTCGAGCAGATCGCTGCCGATACCGACAGGGACAACTTTATGACTGCTGAAGAAGCCCTCGAATACGGCATAATCGACAAGATCATCGAACACCGCTGAACTTCCTTACATCTTCTGAATGAGGAAACGACCTGACCAAAAATGGCTAATACGACACAGAAGGCCCGCCGCTGCTCATTCTGCGGCAAGACAGAAAACGAGGTAAACTTTCTTATCCCGTCAAATACCGGCACCTATATCTGCGATTTCTGCGTTGATGCCTGCAAAGAGCTTATCGACGAGAACCTCAGCTATATGCAGCACTCGGGAGAGCTGCTCTCGCTTGACAGACTTCCCCGCCCCGCCGAGATCAAGAAGTCGCTTGACAGATACGTGATCGGTCAGGACGAGGCGAAGATCGCGCTGTCGGTGGCGGTATACAATCATTACAAGCGCATCCTTACCGACAGCGGGACGAAGGGCTCAAAAAAGAAATCAAAGAAAAGCCGCGCGGCCGCCGGAAAGGAAGAGGATGAGGCCGAGGTCGAACTCGGCAAGAGCAACGTGCTCCTCATCGGACCGACCGGAGTCGGAAAGACCTATCTGGCACAGACGCTGGCAAGGACTATCAAGGTACCCTTCGCCATCGCCGACGCCACCACCCTCACCGAAGCCGGCTATGTCGGTGAGGACGTCGAGAACATCCTCCTGCGGCTCATCCAGGCAGCCGACTATGATATAGAGCTTGCCGAGCACGGCATCATCTATATCGACGAGATCGACAAGATCTCCCGCAAGAGCGAAAACAGATCTATCACCCGCGACGTATCGGGAGAGGGCGTTCAGCAGGCGCTGCTCAAGATCCTTGAGGGGACTCAGGCAAACGTGCCTCCCCAGGGCGGCAGGAAGCATCCGAATCAGGAGTATATCAGGATCAACACCGAAAACATTGTCTTCATCTGCGGAGGCGCCTTTGACGGGCTTGACAAGATCATCGAGAAAAGAAAGGGCGCCCAGCTCATCGGCTTCGGAAGCGAACTGAAGAAGAAGACCTACGAGACCGAGAAGCCCTTTGCCGACGTAATGTCTCACGACATCGTCAAATACGGCCTGATCCCCGAGCTCGTGGGCAGGATCCCGGTGATAGTCGCGCTTGACTCGCTTGATATCGAAGCGCTGACAAGGATCATCACCGAGCCCAAGAACTCGCTTGTCAGACAGTACAAAAAGCTGTTCGAGATGGACGGCATCGATCTCGAGTTCGACAGATCGGCGATCGAGGCCGTAGCGAAGCTCGCCTATGAGCGCCGGACGGGCGCCAGAGGACTCCGCTCGATACTTGAATCTGTAATGATGAAGCTGATGTTCGAGCTTCCCTCCCGCGACGACGTCGAATCGGTCATCGTGACCGGAGAATACGTCAGAGGCGAAAAGGATCCGGTCCTGAAGCTCAAACAGACAACAGACGGCAATTCCGATCAATGAAATCTCAGACCAAAACAGTATTCAGCTGCACATCCTGCGGCTATCAGTCGCTTAAATGGCTTGGCAAGTGCCCGCGCTGCGGCTCCTGGAACTCCTTTACCGAAGAGATCGAAGAAGAGGTGCCTGCTTCATCCGCGGCAGGAAAAGAAACGAGACGGTTTTCTGTCGGTTCGGGTCTTGGCGCGCTGCCTCTCGACGATATCGACGTTGACGAATGCATAAGGACCGAGACCGGCCTTGGC
>ONVJ01000237.1 GCA_900321265.1 uncultured Eubacteriales bacterium | reverse complement strand
TTTGATGAACAGAGGCAAAAACTACCCGCTTTACACCACTACCGTTTTCCGCGATTTCAGAGTGATGGTCGACCAGTCTGCGGAAAAGCACCCCGACAGCTACGCGATCTCCTACAGAATCAATCCCGACGACCCCGAACCGGTGCACGTGACATATACCGAAGCCAGGAAGGACATCATCGCCCTCGGCACCGAGGAGATATCTATGGGTCTCCGCGATAAGACCTGCGCGATAATCGGCAGCTGCTCGAAGGGCTGGATCTACACATATTTTTCGCTTATGGCGACCGGCGCCGTGACCGTGCCGCTCGACAGGGAGATGCCTGCCGGCGACCTTGCGGCGACGATCAAGAAGGCAAAATGCACTGCTGTCTTCTACGGCAGCGAGGCCGCGGGCAAGCTCGACGCGCTTAAGGCAGATTCAGGCGCGGAGATATTCGTCTGCATCAACGGAGAACCCGCCGAGGGAGACATAGGCATCGACGCTCTGATCAAGGCCGGCGCGGAAAAGGTCGCGGCGGGGGACAATTCCTACTACGACTACGAGATCGACGACGACAGGCTCGCCTCGATCGTCTTCACGTCTGGCACCACCGGAAAAGGCAAGGGAGTCATGCTGTCGACGAAGAACATCGTCTCCGACATGACCCAGGGCATGTACAACTTCGACATCACCCCCAAGACGCTGATGCTGCTGCCGCCCCACCACACCTTCGGATCGACGGTCAACATCGTGGGCCATTACGCCCAGGGTTCCGAGATCTACCTCACCTCCGGCATCAAATACCTCATGAAGGAGATCCAGGAGCAGAAGCCGAAGCACCTCATACTCGTTCCGCTCTTCGTCGAGACCCTCTACCGCAGGATCTGGGCGCAGGCCGAGAGGACGGGCGAGGCCGAGACACTTAAGAAGGGGATCAAGCTTTCCAACGCGCTCCGCAAGATCAGGATCGACCGCCGCAGGCAGATATTCAAAAAGGTGCTTCATACCTTCGGCGACAACCTTGAGATGATCATATGCGGCGGCGCCGCGCTCAACCAGGATATCATCGATTTCTTTGACAGCATCGGCATCACGATCCTCAACGGCTACGGAATAACCGAGGCCTCCCCGCTCATCTCTTGCAACCGCAACGAGTGGCAGAAGAACGGATCGGTGGGTATTCCCATCATCGGAGAGGAAGTTAAGATCGCCGACCCGGACGAGAACGGCGAGGGGGAGATCTGCGTAAAGGGTCCCAACGTCATGCTGGGTTATTTCGAGGATCCCGAAGCCACCGCGGCCGTCTTCGACTCCGACGGCTTCTTCCACACCGGGGACTACGGAAAGCTTGACGAGGACGGATGGATCTACATCACCGGAAGACTCAAGAACATCATCATCTTCAAAAACGGAAAGAACGTATATCCCGAAGAGATCGAGACCGAGCTGTCAAGGATCAGAGGCACTCTCGAGACCGTCGTGTATGCCGGCGTGAGCCGCTCGAATCCCGACAAAGAGGTCATCGTCGCCGAGATCTATCCCGATTACGAACAGCTTAAGCAGGACGGCATCGAGACCGACGAGCAGATCCAGTCGTACTTCAACGAGAAGGTCAGAGAGACGAACTCGAGGATGGCGTCCTACAAGAAGGTCGGACTGGTAAAGATCAGAAAGACCGAGTTCGTCAAGAACACCTCAAGAAAGATAACGAGATTCTCGATAGACAAGACCATAGACTGAAAGACGCGTGAGAGAAAGACGCGAAAAAAGACCCCGTCCGGGGAGCCGGCGTATGCCGCGCGGCCTCCGGACGGGGGTCTTATTATGCCTTGTCGGGTGAAAAAAATCTTCACAAAAATTTACAAAGTTCACAATTGGAACAGAAGCGGCATGTGGAAAACTCGGTGGCAAATGTGTAAAACAGGGTAAAACAACGGCATTTTAAGGCTTTTTTTCTGTTTTTGAGCCGAAAATGCCATGTGGAAAACTTATGAACGGCACTTAATAATAAATTTAAAAAATAAATGATCTTTTCATAAATACCGCTAAAATCACAGGACCGTCACAAAGAGCAGATGAACTGCTCGATCGGGACATAATCCCTTGAATAGCCCTTGACTCCGCTGTCGGCGACGGCGGCAAGGCGTATTGCCCTTGACAGTGAGCTGTCCGAAACGCCTCCCACGGCCTTGATATATCTGCTTAGAGGATAGGGCTTGATACCCGTCTCCTTCGATATCTGTTCGGGCGTCATTCCGGCTCTTCTGCAGACCGAGACGGCGGCCATGTCGCAGAAGACGCGGGTGATCTCGGCCATGATCCTCGCGGGTTCGACCTTGTTTCCCCTGAGGTATCCGAGTATACCCAGCGCACGAGGATAATCGGAAGACAGTATCGCGTTGGCGAGCGCGAAGGAGTCGAACTCCTCCGACCGGCACCCCGCGGTCCGGACGTCCTCCTCGGTCGCCTCATGTCTTCCCGCGGCTTTTACGAAGAAGGCGATCTTGTCGATCTCAGAGGCAAGCCTGAACATGTCTGATCCGCAGTAGTAGACGGTATAGGCGCAGACCGGGGCCGGAGCGACGACGCCCCTTTCGTTGAAATGCCTGCCGACCCAGCCGTTGAGCCGCGCGCCGGTCGCGTGCTCGAAGAGGACGGGGACCGCGGCCTCGGCAAGCTTTTTAAAGAGCGCCGAAGGGCGCTTAGGCAGACCGGGATCGAAGCCTCCCGACGGTATCGAAAGGACGGCGACCGAGAGGGAATCGGAGCCGATCCCCGAAAGGAGCGCGCAGAGGTCGCCGATCTCGGCCGGCTTGAGATCGTCTGGCGCAAGCGATACCGCGACCGGCTTGAGCGCCGCGAAGAGCGGCGGTGAATATATCGCGTCCTCGAGGGCGGAAAGGGAATAGGAGGCCTGATCGATCGACACCCGGTCCATCGGATCTCCGCCACTGAGCTTCTCAAGCGTTTCCGAGAGCAGACTGCGCTTGAGGTAGTCCTCTTCGCCGTAGAAGAAATAGGCCTTCGGCGTATCGCCGTCAAAGCCGTTTTTCAGTCTTTTCCTGAATTCCGCGTCGCCTATTGTCTGATACACCGCCGTCCCCTCCTTTGAGCAATGTCTTTTCCGCCCGCATCCCTGCGGTACGGTAAAATTATATCATCGACCGCCGCCGGTGTCAAGGCAGGATAACACCCGTGCTTAATTCTTGATATATTTTGCATTTCTGGTTGATCCGATTTTTCTGATAACTCCGTCTTTGATCATAGATCCCAGAACCTGTTCGATCGTCGTTGCGGATATATCCGGCATCAGGTCTTGAAGCTCTTTTTTGCTGATCGGCAAAAATGCGTTCATGACAGCGCCCTCAACACGCTTTTTCTTGCTTGTCTTTTTTGTGCCAAGTGTCAAAAACCGCTTATCCAGCTCTTTATAGCACAAGTAAAGGGTAAACAGAAAATTCTCGATAAAGGGAATATAGTCGTTTGCATTATCATGCCATCCCGCCGAGGATTGCTTCAATGCTTCATAGTAACTTCCTTTCTTGGCATTGATCTGTTCTTCGAAGGAAATATACCTTGAAATATCAAATCCGTTTTTGTACAGCAAAAGCAGCGAGATCAATCTGCTCATTCTACCGTTTCCGTCCCGGAAGGGATGAATGCAAAGAAAATCGAGTATCACGCACGGGATCAGAAGCAACTGATCGATTTCCGAAT
>ONVJ01000148.1 GCA_900321265.1 uncultured Eubacteriales bacterium | reverse complement strand
GAAGATCTTCACCGGAAGCATATGCCGTATCCCGAACTCGATACACGTTACCGAGGAGGAGCTGAGATCGGTCCTTCCCGACTTCCGAAAAAACGTCTGCGTCGTCATAGACGAGCCGGTGAAGACGGCAGCCGACGTCGTGGCGCTCGGGATCGACACCGGCGATTATATCGCCCTTGACCCCAGATTCAGATATGAAAACGGCTATATCAAATCAAGATTCGTCGACGACAAGGCCTGCGCCGCAGTTCTCTTCTGCGTCATGAAGGACATCGCCGAAGGCAGGATAATCCCCGCCAGAAAGACATACGCCTATTTCGCGGCCTACGAGGAGATCGGCCACGGGACGACCTGGCTGCCAGAGGGCGTCGGCGACATACTCGCTCTCGACATTGCTCCGGTCGGCCCCGACCAGAACTCCGACGAGCGGAAGGTCTCGGTCTTCGCTAAGGACTCGAGGATGCCCTATCACAGAGGAATGTTCCGCGAGCTCGCCGACACCGCCGAAAAAAACGGCATCGATTTCGTCACCGACATCTTCACTCCCCACTACGGGACCGACGGCGACGGCAGCGTCTTTGCCGGCTACGACATCCGGCACGGGGCGATCGGCCCCGGCACCGCGAACAGCCACGGCTACGAGAGGACTCACATCGACGGTCTGCGCGCCACATACGAGCTCCTCGCGGCATATCTCGAACGCTCGGCGGAATGAACGCGGTTTTTTTTGAAAGAGGCTGTTGAAAACTCGCACAGCGGGTCTTCAACAGCCTCTTTTATTGTTATTTCACCCTCGCGAGGAGCGCGGCACCGTTTTCCTTAAGCCATTTCTCGCACTCGGGGTATTCCGGAAATGCTCTCAGGACCTCGGCGTAAAACCGCTCCGAATGGTTCATCTCCTTCAGATGGCAGAGCTCATGAACGACGATGCCGTCGATCACGATGTCGGGAGTCAGCATGAGAAGGCAGTTGAAATTGAGGTTTCCTCCCGACGAGCAGCTTCCCCATTTCGTCCTCTGGTTGCGTATCGTAACGCGCCCCGGAGTCACTCCGACTATCGGCGCGTATCGCGCGACGCGTCCGGGGATCACCGAAAGAGCCCGTTTCCCGAGTTCCTTCACATCATCCGCGGTCAGAAAGCCGGCGTCCGCCGCGGCTTTCCGGTCGGCCTCCGCCTTTTTCAGATGCTTTTCGATCCATCCGCTGCGCTTTTCAACGAGGGAATCGATCTCCTTCTTCGAGACCCGGCAGGGAGCCCTGACAGTCAGCCCTTCAGGCCCGACCTGAAGAGAGACGGTTTTTCTCGAACTTCTGATAAGTTTATATGTCATGTCATATAATTCCCTTTTCCGGGATGAAAAAACGTCTGATCAACATCCCGATCTTCGCCGGTGATACCGGGGATCCTTTGCGGGAAGGGCGGTATCGCGACAGACTGCCGCCAGCCGGATCGTTTCCCTGCTCAGGCTCCGCATCAGATCTTGAGAACTACTTTAATGTCTTTGTCGACGAAGGAGGAGAATTTCTCGCCGTCACTGACACTGCCCACGATCCCGCCGTAATGAACGGGCACCGCGATCCCGGGTTTTATCACGTTCGCGAGTTCCGCGGCCTGTTTCGCGTTCATCGTGTAGGTCCCTCCCGCCGGAAGCAGGGCGATGTCGCATCTGACCGAGCGCGCCTCGCCGGTTGCGTCGGTGTCGCCCGCGACGTAAACACGCCTGCCTTCCAGGCAGAGTATGTAACCGACCCAGCCAGCTGCCTTGGGATGAAAGGGCTTGGCGATATTGTACGCGGGGACCGTCTCGAATTCAAGTCGGTCGACCGAATACGTCCCGACAGGCTTAACGGTGACGATCTTTCCGACGAACTTCTCCGCGGCCCGGGCTTTTTCCCTCATCTTTTCGGGAACGATAAGCACAGTTCGATCGCCTGCGGTCTTTTCAATGTCCTCAGGCGAAAAATGGTCGTGGTGATCATGGGTTATAAGGATGAAATCGGCGTCATGCGGCGACTCGTCCGTCATAAACGGATCGATATGGATGATCCTTCCGCCCGACTCGATCCTTATGTGATTCTGTTTGAACACCTTTATCCTGTCGATCACGGTTCTGTCCTCCTTTTTGAAACTTCAGCTTCCCTGAAAATGCGGCCTCTGTCAAAACAGCCGAAACTTCATATACGACGCAGGGGGCCGGAGGGCCCCCTGCGTCGTATGGCGGAGAGATAGGGATTCGAACCCTAGTTGGGGTATTAGCCCAAACACGATTTCCAGTCGTGCGCCTTAGACCAGCTCAGCCATCTCTCCAAAGCTGACTGGAATATTATACCACTAACAGATATAAAAATCAAGTACTTTTTTAATTTTCAAACAACTC
This sequence comes from uncultured Eubacteriales bacterium, assembly GCA_900321265.1. Classification (GTDB taxonomy): domain Bacteria; phylum Bacillota; class Clostridia; order Oscillospirales; family CAG-272; genus CAG-390. The sequence goes on along the minus strand of ONVJ01000148.1, from coordinate 157 downwards.
TGCTCGCGGTACTTCAAAAATTCATTGATATCGGTCCAGAGACCTGCGCTCACTGCGTTTAAAGAATCCATTGATACCGGTCTAAAGATATATTTTTCTGCGCATAGCAGCTTTCGGCAAAGCAGGAATGATTATTTCACAAAATGAGAAGCGGAAT
>ONVJ01000146.1 GCA_900321265.1 uncultured Eubacteriales bacterium | reverse complement strand
GCGCTCCTTTCCGCCTATGCCTCATATGAGGGAAATCCGGTCGGCTCAGCCTCGGGAAGAGTATCAGGAGGAGTCGCGGCTCTGAAGATCCCGCTCTCCGAGCTCCATCTCTGGGAGATCGGCGAAGGAAGACTCTACGACCTCAGGCTCAGGCTCACCGGCGCCGGCGAGTTCGACGACGAGCTCGTGAGCTATTTCGGGATGAGGAGCGTACAGGTCCGGCAGGGGTTCGTTTACCTCAACGGGCGGAAGATCTTCCAGCGGCTCGTCCTCGATCAGGGCTTCTATCCCGACGGCATATACACCGCGCCCTCGGACGCTGAGCTGAAGGCGGATATCGAGAGATCGATGACCTGCGGCTTCAACGGAGCCAGGCTCCATCAGAAGATCTTCGAGCCCCGCTTCCTCTGGCACGCCGACCGCCTCGGGTATATCGTCTGGGGCGAGGCAGGGAACTGGGGGATGGATATCGCGAGGCGTGAGGCCTGGGCGGCCTTCATTCCCGAGTGGACAGAGTGCATCGCGCGCGACTTCAACCATCCGTCGATCATCGGATGGTGTCCGCTCAACGAGACGCAGAGAAATCAGGACGTCCTTTTCGTCAGGACGTTGGCGGCGGTCACCCGCTCGCTCGATCCCACCAGGGCCTACATCGACACCTCGGGCTGGACGCACGTTGAGGGGCTCTCGGACATTGTCGACAACCACGACTACGATCAGGATCCGGTATCCTTCAGGGCGAGATACGACGCTCAGACGGCCTCAGGGACGCCTGTTGACACGAGACACAGTCCCTTCCCGGTGGTCTCGACCTTCGTGTCGGAATACGGAGGGATCAGATGGGCTCCCGAAGGCGAGGGCTGGGGATACGGCAACGCTCCGCAGGACGGCGATGAGTTCATCGCCCGCTTCCGCGGTCTGACCGACGCGCTTCTCGACAACCCGAAGATCGGCGGGCTCTGCTATACCCAGCTGACCGACGTCGAGCAGGAGGTCAACGGGCTCTATACATACGGCAGGAAGGCAAAATTCCCGCCCGAGATCTTCAAGAAAATACTGACAAGGACGGCTGCCTGCGAGCTGCCGGAGGAGAGCGGACAGAATGAGTGAGATGATGAAGGCCGCAGTCCTCTTCGGAAATGAGGACATAAGATACGCCGACTGGGAAAAACCGCTCCCGGGTCCCGGAGAGGTCAGAGTCAGAGTCAGGGCCGCGGGCATCTGCGGCTCCGACATCCCCCGCGTTCTCTCGAACGGTGCGCACTTCTATCCCGTCGTCCTCGGGCATGAGTTTTCGGGGACGGTGGATATGCTCGGGGAGGGCGTGACCGGCCTGCGGGAGGGCGATACGGTATCCGGTGCTCCCCTCAAGCCCTGCATGAAGTGCGCCGACTGCGCGAGAGGAAACTACTCGCTCTGCAAGCACTATTCCTTCATCGGTTCGAGAGAGCAGGGAAGCTTCGCCGAATACGTGGTGCTTCCCGCCGTCAACGCCGTGAAGTATTCGCCCGACGTTCCCTTCGAGCAGGCGGCGATGTTCGAACCGGCGACGGTCGCCGCCCACGGTATCGCCTGCAACGGCTACAGGACGGGCGAGTATACCGCGATCTGCGGAGGCGGGACGATCGGCATGTTCACCGCCCAGTGGGCGAAGATCTTCGGGGCGCGCAGGGTAGTCGTTTTCGATCTTGTCAAGGAGCGACTCGATCTTGCCCTCAGGCTGGGCGCCGACGCGGTATTTGACACCTCTGATCCCGATTATCTGAAAAAAGCATCCGATTACACCGGCGGCGAGGGCTTCGGAGCCGTATACGAGACCGCGGGCTCTCCAGTCACCGTCAGGATGGCCTTCGAACTGGCTGCCAACAAGGCCTCTGTCTGCTGCATCGGAACCCCGCACACCGAGGTCGTATTCACTCCGCGCATGTGGGAGAACATGAACCGCAAGGAGTTCCTGCTGACCGGTTCATGGATGAGTTATTCAGCTCCGTTCCCCGGAAAGGAATGGCAGCTCACGGCCGAGTGCTTCTCGGACGGAAGGCTGAAATTCGACGACAGCTTCATCTTCAGACGCTTCTCCCTCAAAGACTGCTCCGAGGCCTTCTCCCTCTTCAAAACGCCGGGAGCGGTAAAGGGAAAGGTCATGTTCACCGACATCTGATCTTTCTTGGCTATTCATTTTTGATGAATATTATTCATTCCCACTGCGCCGGAACGCGGCGATTTTGTCCTGAAATTCTCTGAAGAATCATGCTTTCAGAGGACAAATAATAAAAAAAAGACGGCAACTCTCAGGGATTCCCGGCCGCTGCAGCCAAAGGGTGTGTTAGAAAAGAATGGCTTTTTTAACACACCCCCGTCTTTTTTCTGCGCCATGCCGCTCGGTTTTTCCTCAATTGAACCGAAAAAAGCGATATTATTACGGCAGAAAGAGCGTGGAGGCCGTGATTTCAGCTCAAAACGCCGGTGAAAAAGCGGTTTTTCGGTCGCTTTGCCCGTCCGTTGACGGACCAAGTGAAAAATGTGTTGACTTAAAAGAAAAAAAGTGGTATAATTATTGAAAATTTTTTCTGAGGTGTTTACTATGGAACGTGTCTACAATTTCTCCGCAGGTCCTTCTATGCTGCCGCTCCCCGTGCTTGAACGCGCGGCGGCCGAAATGGTTTGTTACGGCACTTCCGGAATGTCTGTGGCAGAGATGTCCCACCGTTCGCCGGATTTCGAGCCGATCATCCTGAAAGCCGAGGCCGATCTCCGTAAGCTCATGAACATCCCCGACGACTACGCAGTGCTCTTCCTTCAGGGAGGCGCGTCGACGCAGTTCGCCGCCGTTCCCCTCAACCTGCTCCCCGAGGGAGGCAAGGCCGACTACGTCGTATCCGGTCAGTTCTCGGGCAAGGCTTTCACCGAGGCTCAGAAATTCGGCGACGCCGCCTGCATCGCGACCAGCAAGCCCGACGGCTTCCGCTATGTCCCGCACGTGACACGCGGCGATCTGAGAGAGGGAACTTCGTATCTGCACATCTGCTTCAACAACACGATATACGGAACCAAATACAACTACATTCCCGATACCGGAGACGTTCCGCTCGTCGCCGACATGTCCTCCTGCATCATCTCCGAGCCGGTCGACGTGACGAAGTTCGGCGTCATCTACGCCGGAGCCCAGAAGAACATGGCTCCCGCCGGAATGACACTCGTCATCGTCCGCAAGGATCTCCTCGGCAGATCGAGGCCGGTATGCCCGACCATGCTCGACTGGAAGACGATGGCGGACAACGGCTCGATGTACAACACTCCGCCCTGCTATACCATCTATATGGCGGGCCTCGTCTATGAGTGGATACTCTCGATCGGCGGCCTTGAGGAGATGAAGCGGCGCAACGAGAAGAAGGCCGCTCTCCTCTACGACTACCTCGACAGCCAGAACTACTACATCGCCCCGGTCATGAAGGAGCACCGCTCGATGATGAACGTCACCTTCGTCACCGGAGACGCCGATCTCGACAAGAAGTTTGCCGCCGAGTCGACCGCCGCCGGACTGAAGAACCTCAAGGGACACCGCTCGGTGGGCGGCATGAGAGCCTCGATCTACAATGCTATGCCCTATGAGGGCGTCGAGAAGCTCGTCGCCTTCATGGAGGACTTCGCCCGCAAGAACCCCAAAGCCTGAAGAGAAGAGGAAAATACAGTGAAGAACATAAAACTCATGAACAAGATCGCCGCCTGCGGCACCGACAGGTTCGACCGCGCGGTATATAACGTCGGCGAGGACGTTGCCGGTGCCGACGCGATAATGGTCAGATCCGCCGCTCTCCACGACATGGAGTTCAACCCCGAGCTGCTCGCCATCGCGCGCTGCGGCGCCGGAGTCAACAACATCCCGATCGACCGCTGCTCAGAGGCCGGTATCGTCGTCTTCAACACGCCTGGCGCCAACGCCAACGCCGTAAAGGAGCTCGTCCTCTGCGCGCTCACTCTCGCATCGAGAGGGATCATCGCCGGGATCGACTGGGTAAAGACGATCGGTGAGGGCCAGGACGTCGCGAAAACGGTGGAAAAGGGCAAGGGAGCCTTTGCCGGAGTCGAGCTTGCCGGAAAGACGCTCGGCATCGTCGGTCTCGGAGCGATCGGCGGGCTTGTCGCCAACGTCGCGACCCACCTCGGGATGGACGTCATAGGATATGATCCTTATATCACCGTCGACGCCGCCTGGAGGCTTTCCAGGAGCGTCAGACACGCCAGATCGCTCGACGAGATCTATGAGCAGGCCGACTACATAACCCTGCACATCCCGTCCCTGCCGACGACGAGGGGGATGATAAACATCGAGAGCCTCGCCAAAATGAAGAATGGCGTCCGCCTCATCAACCTCGCGAGAGCCGACCTCGTAAACGTCCCCGACATCGCCGCGGCGCTTGAGAGCGGCAAGGTCGCCTCCTACGTCACCGACTTCCCGACCGAAGAGACGGTAAAGGTCCCCGGCATCATCAACATTCCTCACCTCGGCGCGTCCACCGGTGAGGCGGAGGACAACTGCGCCGTCATGGCCGCCGATGAGCTGAAGGACTATATCGAAAACGGAAACATCCGCAACTCGGTCAACTTCCCGAACATCGACATGCCCGCGACCGGAAACCGGAAGGTCGTCGTGCTGCACAAAAATCTTCCCTCGCTCATCGCGGGGATCACGTCGGTGCTGTCAGGCAGAGGGATCAACATCGAGAATATGACCAACAAGTCGCGCGGGGACAACGCCTGCACGCTGCTTGAGATCGCCGACGGCAAATTCGCCGGCCTCGAGGATGAGATCTCCGCGTCGATCTCGGCTATCCAGGGAGTGCTCAGAGTCAGGTTCATCTGAACCACCCGCGAGCGCCGGAGAAGGCTTCCCGCCGGTCGGAAAAAAGACAAAAGAAATAACAGATTCGGGTGAAAATTTTGTTGAATTTTCGCCCGAATTATGTTATTATATAATATATGTTTTTATTTGGAGAAACCGAATTGAAGAATCCGATAAGTATTTCCGGCGGAAAGATCAACAAGGTCTCGGATCTCTCCACCGCTCTTGCGGAAGTGGCGGAGGCAGGTTTCGAGTATATCGATTTCTGGCTCAGCTATTTCTGCGACGGCGAAGACGCGCCGATGAGAAAACCCGACTGGGAGAAGTTCATCCGCGGGGTGGGCGGCGAGATCGCGGCCGCCGGCCTTAAGGTCGGCCAGTGCCACGCCTACTGGCGGCACAAAAGGGAGATCGGGGAGGATTTTTCCTTCAGCATGCCCTCGGCGCTGACGCTCAGAAACTTTGACGCCTGCGCGATGCTCGGCTGCGAAAGGCTTGTCTTCCACCCGCTCGAAAGATGGATGCCGATGCCCGACGAATCTGTCCGCGACAGGATCATCGCGGTCAACGCAGAGTGGTTCGGATCGATGACGGGCCACGCCGCCGACTGCGGAGTAGAGATCCACATCGAGAACCTCTTCGATCACAAGCACAAGGGACTTCCCACCGATCCGGGATTTGCCTTTTCAAGGGCTGAGGACCTCATCAGGCTGCATGATCTGATCGGCAGCGACAGAGTCTTTTTCTGCCTCGACACCGGTCACGCCAACATCGCCGGTCAGGATATCCCGGCAATGATCAGGGCATACGGGAAGCGGCTGGGTTCGCTGCACCTGAACGACAACTACGGAAAGATCTCCCCGATCTACGAGGACCTGCACCTCTTCCCGGGCTACGGGAGGATCGACTGGAAGGGAGTCTTCGGGGCGCTGGCGGAGGTCGGATATTCCGGCACTCTCAACATGGAGCCGATCGGAGAGCTCGGCAGGATGCCTTCGGAGATCCGCGTCGCGATGATGAGGACGGCCCGCGAGATAGTCGAGTTCATGCAAAGGTCGGTGTGATGATGAGGACGACCAGCAATAAGAAGGCGAAGACCCGAAATCTCCGGACCTGCTTTTCGATATTTCTCGCTTTGATGACGGTGATCCTGCCTCTTGCGGCCGGCTGCACCGGCGGATCTTTGCAGGCTGAAGAAACTACCGTTGCGCCGGTCGATACCACGGCAGCGCCGGTCGATACCACGGCAGCGCCGGTCGATACCACGGCAG
>ONVJ01000179.1 GCA_900321265.1 uncultured Eubacteriales bacterium | reverse complement strand
TTCGACATCTGGATCTCGAGATCACCCGACCTCAGATTCTGGGGCGACAGCGAACTGCTTCTCGCCGTCGAGAACGTCCCGTTCGCAAATGACAAGATCGGTCCCGCCGCACCGCCGGTCAGGACGAAATACGGCTGGCTGACCCTCTTCCACGCGGTCGACAAAGAAAACGACGGCCGCGGACAGAAGGGCTGGGACACCTGGTGGAACAAACGCTACACCGCCGGGATCATGCTCCTTGATCTGAAAAACCCGTATAAGATCATCGGGATGTCAAAATCCCCCGTTATCGCCCCCTCTCTTCCCTGGGAGACCGACGAGGGCTTCCGCACGAACGTCATCTTCCCCGGCGGCATGATCGCCGAGGACGACGGCAGCGTGAAGATCTACTACGGCGCCTCAGACACCGTCGAATGCCTCGCCACGTCAACGGTCGACGAACTCGTCGCGCTCTGCACCGAGAAGGCGTGAAAAGACGGAGAACCGCGGCGGATCGCTATTATTCTATCATATTTTCAGGGGTAAAGCAATAGGGTGATATGATTCCCGGTAATTGTCGATGCTCCTTTGGAGGTTAAATCATGCGCAGATTATCGTGTATACTGATTGCCGCGGCGACGGCAGCCGTCGCTTTGCTCGGGCTTCCCTCCTGCTCTTCTGAAGGCACGGGCGACGTCACCGAGGGTGAGAAAACAACCGCCGGAACGCAGCATACTCACCTGTTCGGGGAATGGGTTCCGGTACCCGGTTCGAACTGTGAGAAGGGGCTGACGGAGGAGCGCTTCTGCGAGTGCGGCGAGAGCGAGCGGCGCGAGGCGCAGCCGGCGGCTCACGCGGATCCCGACGCCGACGGAAGATGCACCAGGTGCGGGGAAATGATCCTTTATTCTTTCCCGGTCGACCGGATATCTAAGCTCCCCGGAACGATCGTCACAAAGACGAACAGATACCAGATAGTTGACGGATATTACGGCGCGGTGATCGATCTGTCGGACATTGCCTTCAATACCGTAACCCTCACCGCCGCGGCGGGCGGGCCGGGGACCGGGTATGCCTTTTTGCGCGAGCTGCCGGTCACCGGCAGGGTCCCGTCCTACGCGGACGGGTACACCGAGGTCGTCTGGGACGGAAGCATGAGCGCGACCTTTGCCGTTCCCTCCGACGCGAAATATCTGTACGTGTATCATTCGAGCAAGAACGTGGTCTATCTGCCCGAAAAGGTCGAGTTCTTCAACGCTCCGGACGTAGAGATCCCGGGGTCCTTCACGATAGCCGCCTGGAACATCGGGCATTTCAGCAAGGGCTCGCACAGTGATTCCGACTTCAAAGACGCGGATTACGAAACCGCCGCGAAACAGTTCTCGACCTATATCGACGGCTGCGTCGGTGCCGATCTCTTTGTGCTTAATGAATACAGCAAACAGTTCACGCCTTCGAATCCGGCGTCGTCGCTGTTCGGGGCGTACACCGGAACAAACTACGAGGGCGAGCAGCGCCGGTACAGCTGTAACGCGATCTATTCAAAACATCAGCTGAAAAACGTCACGGTCCGCGAGTTTGAGTGCAACCGGAACGCGGTGATAACCTATACGACCGCGGTAAAAGCGCCCGACTACTACTATATCACCGCGGAGCTGGATTTCGGCGGCGAGCCCCTCACGGTAGTGGCGGTGCATCTTGCCTTTGACGATAGGCTTTACGACGTTCCGCCATATATCGACACCGTCTGTCAGAACGAGATGAAGGAACTGATAGAGGCGTTCAAAGACACCGAACGGGTGATCATGCTCGGCGACTGGAACGCTTATTCTCCCGATTATTTCGACCTTTTCACCGACGCGGGGTACAAGGTCTGCAACGACGGATCATACCTCACCTGCACCGGATCGAAGACCGGAGGTCTTGACTGGGCGGTCGACAATATCGTCTACAAGGGAGTTTCGGTTTCCGGCTTCCGCAAGATCCCGACCGCTCTCTCCGACCACGTCGCGATAGCCGCGACGGTCAGTCCCGTCGCGGAATGAACGAGGTGAAGTAGGAGAAAAGAGAGTTTATAATTGTACAGATACGAAACACATTTAGAAATCTGTGAATTATTCTCTAAAAACCGGTCAGCCTATTGACAAACGGGAATAGATCGGCTATAATAGTTAGCGAACGTTAACCAACGTGGTATTTGCGTCAATCTGGAGAGGTATTCTCTTTATTTTTTGAAATATCAGTTAGCGATGGCTAACAGGGGAATAAGATGGACAGACACGAAGTAATAAAAGCATCCTATAAATCACTTGGCAAAGGGTGTGCCAATATGTATGACGGAATCATCACCCGATCCACCCTTCCGGGAAAACTGATGGACAGCCTGATCCGGGGCCTTATTTGCATATGAACGCTGGGCAGGCGGAAGGACTGAAAAGCAAGGCAAAGAAGACCACGATGATGGTGCTCGCGGTCACGCTGCACAACATTCCCGAAGGAATGGCTGTCGGCGTCGTTTTTGCCGGATTGGTTTCCGGCTCAGCCGAGATCACGGCGGGCGGCGCGCTGGCGCTTTCGATCGGCATCGCGATACAGAACTTCCCGGAGGGTGCGATCATATCGATGCCGCTTCACGCTGAAGGAAAGACAAAGGGCAAAGCGTTTCTTGACGGAGCTCTGTCAGGCGCGGTC
>ONVJ01000139.1 GCA_900321265.1 uncultured Eubacteriales bacterium | reverse complement strand
CTCATAATCTCGCTGATAACACTCAAATACACCCAGTCGAACTCGGTCTGCTATGCCGTCGACGGACAGGCAATCGGAGTCGGCGCCGGGCAGCAGTCGAGGATCCACTGCACGAGGCTTGCCGGGGCCAAGGCCGACACCTGGTTTTTGCGCCAGGCCGAGCAGGTCATCTCTCTGCCATTCAGACCCGATATCGGACGCCCCGACCGGGACAACGTCATCGACGGCTACATCAACCGCAACGAGGAGGACGTCTGCTCCGACGGCGTCTGGCAGAGATACTTTACAAAGCGCCCCGAGCCCTTCACCGACGCCGATCAGAAGGCCTTCCTCGCCTCCCGTACCGGCGTGGCGCTCGGATCCGACGCCTTCTTCCCCTTCTCGGACAACATCGAGAGAGCCTACCGCAGCGGCGTTAGCTATATAGCCGAGCCGGGCGGATCGGTCAGGGACGACGCCGTCATCGAGTGCTGCGACAAATACGGCATTGTGATGGCCTTCACCGGAATGAGGCTCTTCCATCACTGAGCCCCGATACGGGACAGCAAAGGGTTTTTATCATAAGTCCCGGACTGAAAAAACAAAGAAGAGAGGCGGACCGGCTATGAAGCTTATGGTCGTAGGCGGCGGAGGCCGCGAACACGCCATTATAAAAAAACTCAAAGAAAATCCCGAAGTTGAGGTCATATACGCTCTTCCCGGGAACGGAGGGATCGCCGCCGACGCAGTCTGCGTGCCTGTGGCGGCGACCGACATCGACGGTATCGTGGATTTTGCGGTCTCAGAAAAGATCGACTACGCGGTTGTCGCTCCCGACGATCCCCTCTGCCTGGGCGCGGTCGACCGGCTGAACGAAGCCGGGATCGAATGCTTCGGCCCGACGGCAAAGGCTGCCGAGATAGAGGGAAGCAAGGTCTTCGCGAAGGGCCTGATGAAGAAATACGGCATACCGACCGCTTCCTACGAGGTCTTCGGAAGTGCCGGTGAGGCGCTCGCCTTCCTTGAAACGGCTCCGCTCCCTGCGGTTATCAAGGCCGACGGCCTCGCTCTCGGCAAGGGAGTGACTATAGCCGGGACGAGAGAAGAGGCCTTCGCCGCGGTGAGAACCGTCATGGAGGACAGGGTCTTCGGAAAGAGCGGAGACCGGATCGTCATCGAGGAATATCTCGAAGGCCCCGAGGTTTCGGTGCTCGCCTTTACAGACGGGGAATGCATAAAGCCGATGGTGTCGTCGATGGACCACAAACGCGCCTTTGACGGAGACCGCGGCCCCAATACCGGGGGAATGGGGACGGTCGCTCCCAACCCCTTCTATACCGAAGAGATCGCACAGAGGTGCATGAGGGAGATCTTCCTGCCTACCGTCGCTGCGATGAAGGCCGAGGGGCGCACCTTCAGAGGCTGCCTCTATTTCGGGCTCATGATCACATCGGACGGTCCTAAGGTCATCGAGTACAACTGCCGTTTCGGGGATCCCGAGACCCAGGTCGTGCTCCCGCTGCTCGAATCTGATCTGCTGACCGTTATGCTGGCGACCTCGCGCGGCACGCTGGCAGAGACCGAAGTCAGGTTCTCGGACAGATCGGCATGCTGCGTTATCATGGCGTCCGAGGGATATCCGGTCAAATACAAAAAGGGATTCCCCGTAACTATCCCCGACGACCTTCTTCCGAAGGTATATATCGCGGGCACGGCTCCCGCTCCGGACGGCGGGATAATGACATCGGGCGGCCGTGTGCTCGGAGTAACCGCGGTCGGAGACAGCCTCGCCGAGGCGGTCCGGAATGCCTATGAGGGAGTCGGCCGCATATCCTTCGAAAACGCGTATTACAGACATGATATCGGAAGGCGGGCTCTTGCCGCGAAGGTGGACTGATTTGGTTTTCAGAGTTTATGTTGAAAAAAAGAGCGGCCTCGAGCTCGAGGCCGCGGCGCTGAAAGAGGAACTGACAGGTACTCTCGGTCTTAGCTCGGTCGAGGGCGTGAGAGTCATAAACCGCTACGACGCCGAGAACATTACGGAAGAGCTCTTCCGCGAGGCGGTGAGGACGGTGTTTTCCGAACCTCAGCTCGACGATGTCTTCCGGTCGCTTCCGGAGGGCGCGGGAGAGACATTCGCCGTCGAATATCTGCCCGGGCAGTTCGATCAGCGGGCGGATTCGGCCGCACAGTGCATACAGATTCTTTCCTGCGGTGAAAGGCCGGTCATCCGCACCGCGAGAGTTTATGTCATAAGCGGCAGGATCTCGGCCGACGACATGGCAAAGATCAAGAAGTTCCTGATCAACCCGGTCGAATCGAGAGAGGCATCGCTGGAGCTTCCGTCCACCCTCGTGACAGAATACACCCGTCCGGCCGACGTGGCGGTGCTTGACGGCTTCAGAAAACTGTCGCCCGGACAGATCGCGGGATTCATCCGCGACTACGGACTGGCTATGGACGCCGACGACCTTGAGTTCTGCCGGATCTATTTTGAAAAAGAGGGAAGAGACCCCACTCTGACCGAGATCAGGATGATCGACACCTACTGGTCTGATCACTGCAGGCACACGACTTTCCTTACGACTATCGACAGCGTTATCTGCCCCGACGGAAGGGTGAAGAAGGCGTACGAAGACTATCTTGCCGTCAGGCGCAGCCTCGGCAGGGACAAAAAGCCTGTCAACCTCATGGACATCGCCACCGCCGGTGTGAGATATCTGAAGTGCAAAGGCTTTCTCCCGAAGCTCGACGAATCGGAGGAGATCAACGCCTGCACCGTAAAGATCACCGTCGAGGCCGACGGAAAGAAGGAGCCCTGGCTTCTCCTCTTCAAGAACGAGACGCACAACCACCCGACCGAGATAGAGCCCTTCGGCGGCGCCGCCACCTGCATCGGCGGCGCGATCAGGGATCCGCTGTCGGGCAGATCCTACGTCTACGCGGCGATGAGGGTCACCGGGGCGGCCGATCCAACCCGTCCGGTCTCCGAAACGCTTCCGGGCAAGCTGCCCCAGCGGAAGATCGTCAGGACGGCTGCCGCCGGCTACTCCTCCTACGGCAACCAGATCGGACTCGCGACCGGACAGGTGAGCGAGCTCTATCATCCCGGCTACGCCGCCAAGAGGATGGAGATCGGCGCGGTCATCGCGGCGGCTCCCGCGGAATTCGTCAGAAGGGAAAGACCGGTGCCGGGAGACATCGTTATCCTCCTGGGCGGCAGGACCGGCCGCGACGGCATCGGAGGCGCGACCGGATCCTCCAAGGCTCACAACCTGAGGTCGGTCGAGACCTGCGGCGCCGAGGTCCAGAAGGGGAACGCACCAGAAGAGAGAAAGCTTCAGAGGCTGTTCCGGAACCCAGAGGCCTCGCTCATGATAAAGAGATGCAACGACTTCGGAGCCGGAGGCGTGTCGGTCGCGATCGGCGAGCTCGCCGACGGACTCCTCGTCGATCTCGACAGGGTCCCCCGCAAGTACGAGGGACTTGACGGCACCGAACTCGCCATCAGCGAATCGCAGGAGCGGATGGCGGTCGTCGTCGATCCCGAAAACGCCGGCCGCTTCATCGAGCTGGCGTCGGGAGAAAACCTCGAAGCCACCCCGGTGGCGACGGTCACCGCCGAGCCGAGGCTCAGGATGACCTGGAGAGGGAAGACGATAGTCGACGTCAGCCGCGAATTTCTGGGCTCGAACGGCGCCGAGAAGCATGTCTCGGTCAACGCGGCTCCCACCGCCTCCTGGAAAAAGGAGATCCCAACCGGCGGAAGCTTTGCCGATTCGATGAAGGCTTTGCTCTCTGATCTGAACTGCTGTTCGGGCAGAGGACTGTCGCAGAGATTCGACTCGACGATAGGCGCCGGGACGGTGCTCATGCCCTTCGGAGGCAGATATCAGCGGACTCCCGCCCAGGCGATGGTGCATCTGATCCCCTGCGAGAAGAAACATACCGGCGACGCCTCCTTCATGGCCTGGGGGTTCAACCCATTCGTCACCGAAAAGAGCCCCTATCACGGGGCCTATCTCGCCGTCGTCGAGAGCATAAGCCGTCTTATCGCTTCAGGCGCTTCATTCTCAGACGTATATCTCACCTTCCAGGAGTATTTCGGGAAGGTAGGAAAGGATCCCGACCGCTGGGGCAAACCTTTCTCGGCGCTGCTCGGCGCCCTGAAGGCTCAGCTTGACTTCGGTGTAGCCTCGATAGGAGGCAAGGACTCGATGAGCGGGTCCTTTGAGGACCTCGACGTTCCTCCAACCCTCGTATCCTTCGCGGTCACGACCGGGAAGGCGTCGGATTCCGTCTCTCCCGAATTCAAAAAGGCCGGAAGAAGGGTCGCGCTGATCTCTCCCGAATACGCCGGCGACGGTCTCCCCGATCCCGCTTCGCAGAAGGAGGTGTTTGACAGGGTGACCTCTCTCATGAGAGAGGGAAGGATATTTGCCGCGTCGACTCCGTCGGCCGGAGGGATCGCCGAAGCCCTATACAAGATGTGCATCGGCAACCGCGTCGGCTTCAGATTCGCCGACGGCTTTACTGCAGATGAACTCTTCGGATACTCATACGGAAGCTTTATCGTCGAGACCGATTCCGATGATATCGGAAGGACGCTCGGATATACGGCCGTGGAGGAAAGCATATCCTTCGGCGTAGAAAAGGTCTCCCTCGACATGCTCGACCGGATCTACGAGGAAAGACTCGAAAATGTCTATCCGACGCTCGAGAGGCCGGAGGGCGGACGCCGCCTCGAGGCCTTCAGCTTCGAGCCCACACAGAGGAAAGCTCCGGCCGTCATCTCGCCGCGGCCCACCGTCCTCATCCCGGTATTCCCGGGCACAAACTGCGAATACGACTCGGCAAAGGCCTTTGAGGACGCGGGAGCCGGGACTGAGATCTTCGTGATAAACAACCTGACTTCAGAAGGTATCTCCTCGAGCGCCGAAAGATTCGCGAAGGAGGTCGCGAAGTCTCAGATCGTTTTCATACCCGGGGGGTTCTCGGGAGGCGACGAGCCCGACGGATCGGCAAAATTCATAATGTCCTTCATGCGCAACATGCTCGTGAAAGAGGAGATAAACCGCCTTGTCGGAGAGCGCGAGGGGCTGATGCTCGGCATCTGCAACGGATTCCAGGCGCTGATAAAGCTCGGGCTTCTCCAATACGGAAGGATAACCGACACAGGGCCGGAGGACGCGACGCTGACCTACAACAGGATCGCGAGACACCAGTCGGGGATAGTCAGGGTCAGGATAGCCTCGACGCTGTCTCCCTGGCTTGCCGGCTTCCGCCCGGGAGACATACAGAGCGTTCCGATATCCCACGGCGAGGGAAGGTTCTACGCCTCAGACAAACTGGTCAGAGAGCTTGCCGCCCGCGGGCAGATCGCCACTCAGTACGCGGGCCCCGACGGCCTTCCCACCGACGACATCAGATACAACCCCAACGGCTCGGCCTTTGCGATCGAGGGGATCACCTCGCCCGACGGAAGGGTCTTCGGCCGGATGGGACACAGCGAAAGAAACAGAAAAGGTCTTTACAAAAACGTCCCCGGGGATTATAATAATGATATATTCGCCTCCGCCGTGCGTTATTTCGCCCAATGAGAACTGACGCGCGTCTGGACCGAAAGAAGGAGAATGAAATGGCATATTTGTCGGATATTGAGATCGCCCAGGCATGCAGGATGAGGCCGATAGGCGAGATAGCCGAAAAAGCCGGAGTCGACGAAAAATACGTCGAGCCCTACGGCAGATACAAGGCCAAGATCGATCTGTCGCTTCTTGCCGACGCCGAAAAGGCTGGCAAAAAGGACGGAAAGCTCATACTCGTCACCGCGATCACCCCCACACCCGCCGGAGAGGGCAAGACGACGACTACGATAGGCCTTGCCGCCGGACTCGCGAGGATCGGCAAAAAGGTCACCGTCGCCCTGAGGGAGCCCTCCCTCGGGCCGGTATTCGGGATCAAGGGCGGCGCTGCCGGAGGCGGCTACGCGCAGGTCGTCCCGATGGAGGACATCAACCTCCACTTCACCGGCGACTTCCACGCCAT
>ONVJ01000108.1 GCA_900321265.1 uncultured Eubacteriales bacterium | reverse complement strand
CTCGTCCGGATATGCCTTGTGATAAGCTATTTGACCCGGGTTCAGTATGTGGGACTGTCAAGGCGCCAGCCGTCCTCGCCGAGGACGAATTTCAGCACCTTTTTGAAATTTCCCGTCTTCTTTTCAAGATTCTCGTAGTCGATATATGTCCCGTAAGCCGAGACCTCGACGTTGATGAAGCTGCCTCTCGACGGCCTCACGATCTTCATATCGGTCAGGTCGTATGTCGTCTGGGTCTCGAAATAGGGCTCGAAGCGGTTGGATTTGAGGAAATAATCGGTCTTTCCCGACTCGTCCGACATATACCTCGCGTAGATGACCTGATCGTCGACCATATACCCGTCGAACATCATCGTGTAGACGCCCTCGAGGTAGTCGGCAGAGTAGACCTTTTCCGCCGCCTCCTTTATCTGATCGACCGTCTGATAGGGGCAGTCGAGGCGGACGTAGTCGTAGTGGACGGGGGAGTCCTCGTCGTAGACGATCTCGACGTCCGGCTCTTCGTATGAGTCGAGCAGCTCGAAGAAGCGTACGCTCCCGGGCTCTCCCTCAAGCGACAGGAGGGGCGAGGTGTTCGGATCGCCTTCGAACTTTTCAAATACAAGGATGCCGTATAAACCCGACGGAAGGGTGGGCGTGTCGATCTCCGAGGCGTAGCGGTAGGTCTTGTCGTCGCGCGTGTAGTACTTCAGCACGTCGGGCTTTCCGTCCTCTTTGATGAACCAGTAGTAGACGCCGGTCTTTTCGTCGTATTCGGCCGCCATGTCGCCGGATGAGGTATCTCTGTCATACACCGGCAGGCCCTTACCGAAGAAAATCTCGTTTATCTCGGCCGACGCCGCGACAAGAGCCTCAAGCTCCGGCCTTATCTCTTCTATATCCGGCGGCGGCGAGCAGCCGGCGAGCGCGAAGGCCTGGATGAGTATCGCAGCGGCAAGCAGCGCCGCCGGGACTGCTCTTATGCCTTTATTCTTCTTCATTTTCATGGGTTTCAGGTTCAGATATCGTCGTCCTGACCGCCGTCATCGCCGGATCCGGACAGGTCTCCGGATTCACCGTCATCGGAGTCATCGCCGTCTTCGAGGACAAAGTCATCAAGAGAGGTGCCGGGATCGATCTCGCCCTTTTCTATGCCTTCGTAGTAGGCCCTGCGGCGCTCGGCCTCCTCAAGAGTCACGAGCGGGGTAAAGCCCGCGCAGCTCTGACCTTCGCCAAGCCTCATCACGATGACGCCCGACGCGTATCTCGAGTATGTCGAGATATCCGCGACCGGAGTCCTTATGACGGTGCCGCTGTCGGTGATGACCATGATGTCGTCGCTGTCGCAGACGGCGGCGATGCCGATCAGCCTGCCCGTCTTTTCAGAAATATTGTGGCAGATGAAGCCCTGAGAGCCGCGGTTCGCCATCGTTCTGTATTCAGAGAACTCGGTCTGCTTGCCGAAGCCCTTTTCGGTGAGCGTCAGAAGCTTTTTGCCTTCCTCGACGGTCAGCGCGCCGACGACCCTGTCGCCCTCGCGCAGCCTGATGCCGCGTACGCCTCTGGAGGTCCTTCCCATGCACCTGGCGTCGTCCTCCCTGAAGCGGTTGGCGTATCCGCCCGCGGTTGCGATCATGATGTCGCTGCCTCCGTCGGTGAGCAGGACTCTGACGACCTCGTCGTCTTCGTCGAGAGATATCGCCCTCTTGCCCTTCTGGAGCTGGTATTCGTACTCGCTGAGCTTAGAGCGTTTGATGATGCCCTTTGCGGTCACCATCGTCAGATATCTTTCGTCCGCGTTGTCGAAGTTGTCGACAGACAGTATCTCGCTGATCTTCTCGCCCGGCTCGGTACCGATTATGTTGACGATATTGGTGCCCTTGGCGTTTCTGCCGGCCTCGGGGATGTTGTACGCCTTCCGCATATAGACCTTGCCTTTGTCGGTGAAGAACATGAGGTAGGAATGGCTGTAGACGACGAGAACCTTCTCGATAAAGTCATCGTCCTTAGTCGTCATTCCTATGATGCCCTTTCCGCCGCGGCGCTGGGCGGTGTATGTGTCGGCGGGAAGTCTCTTGATATATCCGGTGTGCGACACCGTGATGGCGCAGTCGTGCTTCTCGATGAGATCCTCGATCTGGATGTCGTCCTCGGCCTCGACGATCTCGGTGCGGCGGGGATCGGCGTATTTTCTCTTGATCTCGGTGAGCTCTTCCTTTATGATCTCCTTCACCCTGCCGATGTCGGCGAGGATCGCGCGGAGCTCTTCGATCCTGGCGTAGAGGGAGTTCATCTCCTCCAGGACCTTGTCGCGCTCGAGGCCGGTAAGCCGGCCTAGCGTCATATCGACGATCGCCTGCGCCTGAACGTCGGAAAGCGAGTATCTCTCGCAGAGGGCGGCCTTCGATTCGGGTATCGATGGCGATTTCTTCATAAGATCGACGATATCGTCGATGTTGTCGGTCGCGATCTTGTAGCCCTCGAGGATGTGGACCCTCGCGAGGGCCTTCTCAAGCTCGAACTCGGTCCTGCGGGTGATGACCGACTCCTGATGGGCGATGTATTCGTCGAGTATACCGGTCAGCGGGAGGATCTTCGGCTCGCCTCTGACGAGCGAGAGCATGTTGACGGCGCAGGTGTCCTCGAGCTGCGAGTATTTGTAGAGCTGGCGGAGGATTATCTCCCCGTTGGCGTCCCTGCGGTACTCGATGACGATACGCATTCCGTTGCGGCCGGATTCGTCGCGCATGTCGGTGATGCCCTCGATGCGCTTGTCCTTGACGAGGCCGGCGATCGCCTGGCAGAGCAGGGATTTGTTGACGCCGTAGGGGATCTCGGTGATGATTATCCTGTGGTGCTCGTCCTCGATCCTGGCGCGGGCCCTGACCATTATCCTGCCCTTTCCGGTGAGGTAGGCCTGCTTTATCCCGTTCGTGCCGTAGATTATTCCGGCGGTCGGGAAATCCGGGCCCTTGAGGCAGCTCATGAGATCGAATGCGGTGCAGT
>ONVJ01000074.1 GCA_900321265.1 uncultured Eubacteriales bacterium | reverse complement strand
GAAGTTCGAGGAGGGAGCCGCCCTCTTTACCGTCGAGCGTGCCAGATACGCCAACCGCAAGCTCTCGACAGTCGATTTCGACTACGGCATCTGCCCGATGCCCAAGTGGAACGCCGATCAGGAAAAATACGTGACCTGCATGGCCTTCCCCTTCACCCTCTACGCCATCTCGACGACATCCGAGCATCCCGAGGCTGTCGCCGCCGCTCTTGAGTGCATGGCTTCAGAGAGCTACAGAAAGGTCACTCCCGCTCTGTTCGAGCTCACCATGAAGTACAAGTACTCGAAGGAGAGCAAGGCTGCCGAGATGTTCGACATCATCCGCGAGACCGTCGTCTTCGATATCGGCCGTCTGTTCTGCTCTAACCTTGATAACATTTCCTACAGCCTCTTCAGGAACACCTGCGACGGCGATACATATGCGTCGATCCTCAAGAGATACAAGGGTTTCAAGACCGCATTTGAGGACAACGTTACCGCGCTGAACACCGTGCTCGACGGACTTGAATGAGAACGCCGGTTATCCGGAAATAACCGACTGATATCGCCGCGGGGCCGTAAAAACGTTTTTCCGTTTTCTGCGGCCCCGCGTTTCAGAAAAGAGGTGCAGATACCTTGAAAAAGACAGCTTTTGTCTGGCTTTTCGTATCGGTTTTTATGATATTGTCATGCATCCCCGCCTTTTCCGCGGAAACCGGCGGACTGACCTTCGACGCCAATACCAGATATGTCCAGTCGGAGCATTTGACCGAAGTTCCGCTCACCTTCGAATGCGTCCTAAGCCTGCCCAAGACCCACTCCGACCGCGGAGGGGTGATCATCGGCAACTACGGCGGGATCAAGCAGTGCCTGAACTTTGAGGTCTACTCGAACGGCAATCCGAGGCTCTATTACGTCGACGAAAGCGGGACGGTTCACAACTTCGTCTTCACGGGTGTCGACGTCCGCACCGGAGGACCTGTCCATATGGCGATCGTCAGCGACGCGTCGTCAAAGAATGTAACCTGTTACCTCAACGGAAAGGCGGCGGGGACTCTGGCAGGCGCCCTGCCATTCTCGGAGAAGGCGGTGTCCTGCAGGATGGCTGTCGGAGGCGACTGCAGAAGCGGAAACGCCCAGTATTTCAAGGGCAGGCTGATGTCGCTCGCCCTCTTCGACCGGGTCAGGAGCGCGGAGGAGATCGCCGCGGATGCCGCCGGCGGGATCCCCTCGGACGCCTTCTTCTGTGTCGAACTGAAGGATGGCGCGGAGCAGATCCCCGATCTTTCAGGAAACGGCAACGGTCTCGTCAGAAGCGAATGCTGGATCGGGAGCGTCCCTGATCCCGCGGACTATGCCTTTTCATTCTGTCTTGTCGGCGACACGCAGATAGTGACGCTGAACTCGCCCGACAAGCTTTCCTGCATCTACGACTGGATACTTGACAACATCGAACGGCGGAAGATAGCATTCGTGTTCGGCCTCGGCGACATCACCGACAAGGACACCGCCGCCGAATGGGAGGTCGCGAAGCGGGAGATATTCAAGCTCAACGGGAAGGTCGGCTATTCGCTGGTCAGAGGCAATCACGACAGCTCCGGGGTGTTCAACCGTACTTTCGGCGTCGATGATTACACAGACAGGCTGGAAGGCAGATACATGAAGAGACTGATCGACAACTCCTATCAGCTCTTTTCCGCGGGCGGTGTCGATTTCCTGCAGCTGTCGCTCGACTACGGCGCCTCCGACGCCGTCCTCAGATGGGCGGCGGGGATCATCGAGAAATATCCCGACCGCCAGGTGATCATCACCACCCACTGCTATCTGTTCAGAGACGGAACGACGCTTGACGCCGGAGACGTCGTCCCTCCCAACAAGACGGGCGACAACAGCGGAAACGCGAACAACGGCGATCAGATGTGGGACAAACTGGTCAAAAAATACCCGAACATCCTGCTCGTGCTCTCGGGCCACGATCCATGCGACGACGTGATCCTGACGCAGACCGCGGGTGAGAACGGAAATATCGTGACCCAGATTCTTTCCGACCCCCAGGGCGTCGACAAGGCGCAGGGAGCCACCGGCATGGTGACGATGCTCTATTTCTCCGCCGACGGAAAGACGATGACGGTCAGGAACTATTCCACCGTCAGGGACAAATACTATATGGGCACCAGCCAGATGACGGTCGGTATGCCCGGCTTCGCCTCGGCGGCCGCCGATACCGGAGCCGAGCTCTCCGGCGACACGTCGGCAGACACGCCGGCAGAGTCAGCGGATACCTCCGCTGAGGATCCCGTCACCGACGCCGTCACCGGCGGGCCGCAGAGCGGCGGCTGCCGCTCCGCGGGCGGGATCGCCGCGCTTTCGATGATAGCCACAGGAGCAGCGTTATCCGGAACCGGAAAGAAGAGAAGAGGAAAGAGAAGGAAATCCATTTGTGCTCCAGATTCAAATAATTCATAACTGGGTTGACAGATGGTGTTTGGAATACTACTCGGAGGTTGAATTACAATAATAT
>ONVJ01000138.1 GCA_900321265.1 uncultured Eubacteriales bacterium | reverse complement strand
CCGAAGCCTTCCTCCCTCGCTCCGGCGGCGATGGCGGCGGTCTCATCAGGCGTGCGGTGAGCCGATGACACGCGGACGTCGAAGGGTATTCCGAGTCCGGCGAGGGTGTCCGCCGCCTTTCTGGCGACGGGGAGATCGCTTGCGCTTCCCATGATGATCAGTACTTTCTTCATATATGCTGTTTCCTTTCGCGGCCGTTAAAAGAGAGGGGCGCACTTGTCCCGGTAACAGACAGGTGCGCCCAGACGGTCGGCATTGAGCTCTGCGTGCTGTTCCTCTGTGGTCGATTCCACAATTATCCGTCAGTTACAGCATGACTTATATTTATAATGCATTATATCATTTTTCGGGAGCCCTGTCAAGTCTTCCGGCAGAAATTCCGGAAGGATGCGTCTTTCGGGTCTTTTTCACCATTGTGAGGATGTCCCGGAAGCTTCCGTCCCTGAGCCTCACAGCGTCGGGAATGATGCCAGTCTTTTCGAATCCGCACTTTTCGTAAAGGCCCATCGCCA
This sequence comes from uncultured Eubacteriales bacterium, assembly GCA_900321265.1. GTDB lineage: Bacteria > Bacillota > Clostridia > Oscillospirales > CAG-272 > CAG-390. Next base: position 3,215 of record ONVJ01000138.1, on the reverse strand, counting down.
TTCGGTTGCCGTCGATGACATCGAGTTCCACCTGAAGTATCTGCGGTGATTCGACGGCAAATCTCTCCATCTCCGCCATGAGTTCGCTGCCGATCCCGAGGCCCCAGAACTCCCGCAGCACACAGAGCGAGATCCATGCCCTGTGTCTTATCTTGATCTTTTTCCCCGCGGTGATCACAGAACCCGCGGCAAGTCTGCCGCCTACCCTGCACAGGAGCACCATGCATCTCGGGGAGGCGGCCGCCTTTTCGATAAAGGCCGATTCGCCCTCGACGGTGTATGAGCCGCACTCCTCGGGACTGCGGATGTTGAATTCGCTCTCTCCCGCAGTCTGAATGAGAAATTCGACGATCTCCTTCGCGTCTTCGGGCAGGGCAGATCGCAGTACGGCTTCGCGTCCGTCCTTCAGGAGAAAGGTCCTGTCGGCTGCAATCATAACTCCTCTTCCTTTCGGCCGTCAGGCCCCGGCGCAGGCGCGCTTCAGCACGCAGAGAGCCTTCTTCAGAAGATCGACGGGAATATTGAGCGCCGGGAGCAGTCTCACCCTGTCCTTTGCCTTGATCACAAGGACCCCGTTTTTCATGCAGTCGGCGATCACGGCCGACGCGTCTCGTTCGACATCCACGCCGAGCATGAGCCCGAGGCCGTAAACCCCGCGGACTCCTTTTGCTCCCTCGAGCGTTTCTCTTATCATCCGCGATCTTTCGCGAACGCCCTCGAGAGTCCCCGCGTCAAGTCTTTCGAGTACCGAAATCGCACCCGCGCAGCAGACGGGATTGCCTCCGAAGGTCGATCCGTGCGAGCCGGGAGTGAGCACTCCCGCAGCCTTCTCTCCTATCACGGTGGCGCCGAGCGGAAGTCCCCCGGCAAGCCCCTTGGCGGTCGAGAATATATCCGGGCGGATCCCGTAATTCATATAACCGTAAAGTTCTCCCGTCCTTCCGTTGCCCGTCTGGACCTCGTCGCAGACGAGGAGGATGTCGCGAGAGGCGCAGAAGTCGGCAAGACCGGTCACGAAAACGGGGTCAAGCGGCACCACGCCGCCCTCGCCCTGGACGACCTCGATCATGACCGCGGCGACGGTGTCTCCCTCGCACATTTCTTTTATCCCATCCAGGTCGCCGGCGTCGGCGCAGAGGAAGCCCTCAGTCAGAGGCGTGAAGTCGCGGTGAAAGACCTCCTGACCGGTTGCGGCGAGTGTCGTGAGCGTCCTTCCGTGAAAGCTGTTTTTCAGCGTTATTATCCGAAAGCGCTCCTTTCGGTATTTGTCCTGCGAGTATTTTCTCGCGACCTTGATCGCGCACTCGTTGGCCTCGGCTCCCGAATTCGAGAAGAAGACCTTTTTCATTCCGGTCCTGAGGCAGAGCTGTTCGGCGAGCTTCGCGCAGGGCTCGGTATAGTAGAGGTTCGACATATGGTTCAGAACGGCGAGCTGGCTTGTCACCGCCTTCTGCCAGACCGGATCTGAAACCCCGAAGGTGTTGACGGCGATGCCGGTCGAAAGATCGATATATTCCCTTCCCTCAGAGTCGCGGACGAGCGAACCGCTGCCGCTGACGATCTCTATCGGAAATCTGGCGTATGTCGACGCTATGTATTCTCTGTCTTTTTCGAAAATATCCACCCTACCGCTCCTCTTTCTCACTTTGTGAACATAGTCCCGATGCCCTCGTTCGTGAGCATCTCGATCAGGATCGAGTGCGGGACGGTGCCGTCGATGATGAAGACTCTGCCGACGCCCCCCATCAGGGCGTCGATGCAGCATCTGCATTTGGGTATCATTCCTCCGCTGATTATCCCCTGCTCGATCAGCGCGGGAGCTTCTGACGCCTTTACGACCGGAATGAGGGAGGAGGGATCGTTCCTGTCGCGGAGGATCCCGCATATGTCGGTCATAGAGATCAGGCACTCGGCTCCGAGCGCGGCGGCGATCCCCGCGGCGGCGGTATCGGCGTTGATATTGTAGACGTTTCCTTCCCTGTCGGCGCCTACTGTCGAGATCACCGGAATATATCCGTCCCCGAGCAGGCCGGTCACGATGCCGGGATTTATCTTCGTGATCTCGCCGACGAACCCCAGCCTCTCGTCCTTCATCTTCGCCTCGATCAGCTGGCCGTCGATGCCGCAGATGCCGGCAGCCTTTCCGCCCTTGCGGTGGATGAGGTTCACAAGGCTCTTGTTTATCTTGCCTGCCAGGACCATCATGGCGATCTCGGCGGTCTCGGCGTCTGTCACTCTGAGCCCGTCGACGAAGACCGTCTCCTTTCCGACCCTGTTCAGCATGTCGGTGATCTCGGGTCCCCCTCCGTGTACGAGGACGACCTTCACGCCGATAAGCGAGAGCAGGATCACGTCGCGCATGACCGAGTCCTTCAGCGACTCGCTCTGCATCGCGTTCCCGCCGTATTTCACCACAACTATCTTTCCGGTGTATTCCTGTATGTAAGGAAGAGCGTGGACGAGGATCCTCGCCCGCTGCGCGTTGTCTACACTCATTTTTCCCAGCCTCGTTCTCTTCTGTTTCTGAAATGACTGCCGCGGGCCTTTCGCCCGGAGCAGCAGGGATTTTGCGCCTGCCTGCTCGCCGGAGCTCCCGGTTTGCCGGTCGGCTTCAGCCCCGTCAGGTCCTGTAATCCCCGTTTATCTTAACATAATCGTATGTCAGGTCGCAGCCCCAGGCGGTCGACGAGAATTCTCCGTCCCCCAGCCGGACGATTATGTCTATCTCCTTTTCAAGGAGGATCTTCTTTGCCTCCTCCTCTGAAAAATCAACTCCGGCACCCTGTCTGCAGACCTCGATCTCCCCGGCCGCCGAGGCGAATGAAACGTCGATCTTCGACGGATCGACGTCGGCTCCGCTGTATCCGACGGCGCAGAGGATCCTTCCCCAGTTGGCGTCGGCGCCGAACATCGCCGCCTTGACGAGCGACGACTGAATCACGCTCTTCGCCGCGGTGTCGGCGGTCTTTTGGTCGGGGGCTCCGCTCACCCTGCACTCGAGGAGCTTGGTCGCGCCCTCGCCGTCGCCCGCGATATGCCGGCAGAGCCAGACGGTCACGCTGTTGAGAGCAAGGCAGAAGGCGGAGTAGTCCTCCCCCTCGCCGGTGATCTCGTCGTTGCCTGCCATGCCGTTCGCCATGACGGCGACCATGTCGTTGGTGGAGGTGTCTCCGTCGACCGAGAGCAGATTGAAGGTCTTCGGGATATCTGTCCTG
>ONVJ01000177.1 GCA_900321265.1 uncultured Eubacteriales bacterium | reverse complement strand
GTCCTGTACGATCTCGCGATAATGACCGCCTGCTGGTTCGTGATGTCCTTCATCTACAGCGGCACCGCCGGGATCGAACTGAAAGACAAGCTGATCATCCTGGGCATATTCATTCTGACGGTTTACCTCTCAAGGATCGTCTTCAGGATCTACAGGCAGATATGGCGCTACGGCGGGATCCAGGTGTTCATCAGGCTGATCCTGGCCGACATTCTCGCTTTCTGTATTCTCTTCATCGTCCTGCGGGTCACTCCGCTCCCGCAGCTGAGCTTCCCGGTGCTCCTGTCTCTCGTCAGCACCGACCTTCTGGTGGCGCTCTCGATGCGGATGTTCTACAGGTACGCCTACAAGGTGGGCAATTCCGACGGTTCGCGGGGCAGGTTCTTCGCGGTCCTCGTAAAGATCTTCTCGTTCGGCAGGACGACGATCGAAGGAAAAGTCGGCGGCCCGGGGACGCAGAAGACGGGCGCCGCGATAATCGGAGCCGGAACTGCCGGCATCGAGCTTGCAGAGGACCTGATGTCGAACCGCAACGCTCCGGTCTCTCCGAAGTTCCTGATAGACGCCTCCGGAGACAAGATCGGCCGCGAGGTCCACGGCCTGCCGGTATTCTCGCCCGACAGCGCGAACACCGCGCTGTTTGAGGAGTACAGGGTGTCTCATGTCGTCATAGCCATCCCCGACGCCGCTGCGACCAAGAAGAAAAAGCTTTACGAGCACTATTCGGGCATGGGCCTGAAGGTCATGATCTACGATTATCCCGTCTTCACTTCGGGCGGACGCATGATGCTCCGCGAGGTGAGTCCGGAGGACCTTCTTTTCCGGAAGCCCCGCGTGATAAACGACGAAAAGACCGCGGCCTACTACGAGGGGAAATCGGTGCTGGTGACCGGAGGAGGCGGATCGATCGGATCCGAGCTCTGCCGCAAGGTCGCCGCGATGAAGCCCTCCCGTCTCGTGATCCTTGACATCTGCGAGAACGGCGCCTACGACCTCCAGCAGGAGCTCAGGAGCGATTACGGCGACAGCCTTGCCCTCTATGTCGAGATCTGCTCGGTGACGAACAGAAACGCTCTCAGACGCGCCTTCGAGCGCCACAGACCGCAGACAGTCATCATGGCGGCGGCGCACAAACACGTGCCGCTGATGGAGAACAACTGCGTCGAGGCCGTCGAGAACAACATCTTCGGCACTCTGACGACCGTTGAGGTGTCGGAGGAGTTCGGCGTAGAGAGAGTCATCATGGTGAGCACCGACAAGGCCGTCAATCCGACCAACGTCATGGGCGCGACCAAGCGCTTCTGCGAGATGATCGTCCAGGCTCACAGCGGCTCAGGGCGTGAAGGCGTAAGGACCACCTACAGCGCGACGAGGTTTGGCAACGTGCTCGGATCGGCTGGATCGGTCATACCCCTCTTCAAGCGGCAGATCGAAAAAGGCGGCCCGGTCACGCTGACCGACCGCCGTGTCATCCGCTATTTCATGACCATCCCCGAGGCCAGCCAGCTCGTCCTGCAGTCGGGCGCCATGGCGAAAAACGGCGAGCTCTTCGTCCTCGACATGGGCGAGCCGGTCAGGATCCTCGATCTCGCAGAGAGCCTTATCCGTTTTTCGGGATACGAGCCGGGCGTCGACATCGAGATAAAGGAGATCGGCCTCAGGCCGGGAGAGAAGCTCTACGAGGAACTGCTCGTCAGGACCGACGGGCTTGAGAAGACCGACAGCGACCTCATCTTCGTCGAGCGCGAGACTCCGCCTTCGCTTGAGGAGATAGAGGATAAGCTGCGGATGCTGAAGGAGGCCTGCGAGACGAACTCCGACCGCGCGGTCTACGAGGCGCTCCGAAAGGCGGTCCCCACCTTCAGGACTCCGGGCGAGGTGAACTCGGTCGCGGAGAAGGAAAATAGGATATAGTATCCGACGCATACCGAAAGCCGGGCCCGCGGGCCCGGCTTTTCGTATGCAAAGATTTTTTCGGATCGGGTTCAGAAGCCGAAAAGTTCGTCGATGTCGGCGATCCCTTCGTCGCTTATCCTTACCGGCCGGCTCTTCACCGACGCGACGGCGCAGAGCGACTCGGCGACCGACTCGAGGACCTCGAGGCGGTTGAAGGCATCAAGCGGAGAGCTGCCCGCGGCAATGACGCAGTCGCTGTCGATCATGACTATCGGGGAACTCATGCCGATGCTCCGGACGATCGCCCCCGGATCCTTCACCGGCGTTCCGAAGGGAAGCCGCGATATCCTCCGGAGGAAGACGTATCCCTCTGAATGGACGCGCGGGTCGAAGGGCGCGCCGGTCACTGCGAAGGCCATGGCGCGCGGCGGACGCGCGGCGGCGAGACTGACGATATCCGGGTGCGCCTCGAATATCTCCGAGAAGAGACGGGCGAAGGCTGACGGGACTCTGCCGCATTCGCAGACGCCGTTTTCGATCCTTGCCGTCATGTCAGGCGTCAGCAGGGCGTTGTCCTCTCCACCGGGCGTTATTATGAATCCCTTCCGGTCGGCCGTCCTCGAGGCGAATGCTCCGGTCGCAGAGGTGAAGAGGCCGCGCGAGCAGCAGCGCCTCACCGTCGAGACGATCTCCCCGCGGACCTGAGCGTCCTCCGCGTTCCCGGCCGGCGCTCCCGCCGGTAAGGGCTCATGGTGCTCATACAGGGCAAGTTCGGCATCCGAAAGGAGGCGCGGGGCTTTTCCCAGCATCGACGCTGCGATCAGGGTCCTCATGGCGTATTCGAGATCCTCGAAGATCAGGAAGGCCTTCTCAAGGCTTTCGGCGCCGATGACGACGCCGTGGTTCTCAAGCAGAACGGTGTTGCATCCGGCCGCGAATTTCTCGGCGATGCGATCCCCGAGAAGCCCGCTGCCCGGCAGCGCGTATTCCGCGACGGCGATCCCGCCGCAGAGAGAGGCAAGGCCGGGAAGGATGTTCACCGGGGGGAGGGTGCGGTCGATGCAGAAAGCGTCGAGCGCCGGAGGATGCGCGTGGAATACTGCCTTCAGGTCGGGACGCGCCTTCAGGACGGCAAGATGAAAGGGAAATTCGCTTGACGGGCGGTGTTTTCCGGATATCCTCCCGTCGGGGCCGACCGACAGGATGTCGTCCGCGGTGAGATGCGCCTTGTCGATCCCGGAGGGGGAGATCCGGATCCTGCCCTCGCTGTCGATGATCGAGAGATTGCCCCCCGAGGTCGTCGTCAGTCTGTTGTCATAGAGCCGCGTCATATAATACGCGATCTTCTCCGCGGGGGACATATCGAGAAGTTTCAAAGGAGTTTCCGCCTTTCGGTAAAGATCATTAT
>ONVJ01000136.1 GCA_900321265.1 uncultured Eubacteriales bacterium | reverse complement strand
TGTTTCGTATACGGTATCCTTTATATTAGCGCTCCAGGGGCTGCTTCAGAAATACTGCGGTTTTCGCTTATGACCGGTCGATCGGCAGGTTCTTCAATTATTAATTTATTTTCTAAAAATTACTATTTACAATCTGCTTCTGTATATGTTATAATAAATAAAAAACCCGGAGGTTCTTTCCATGGGAATCAAAATGCGTTACCTCTATTATTCTTCCAAGAAAAAGATCGCGGATGTAGGTCCTTTTCTGAAAGCTAAATTCGATCTGCAGATCAATTCTGTCGATGTGATCCCGCCCGCGTATTCCTGCGACAAGGAACGCATCGTTATACTCGGTCTGTCTCTCAAGGGAGATCTTCCCGACGCTCTGAGGCTCTTCCTCCGCGAGCTTACAAAGGCCAGGACAGCTAATGTCGCCCTTGTTATCGACGGCGATCCCAAGACGGTCCCGGCGGTCGTCTCGATCCTCAAGGAAGCCGGCACAAATGTCGTGGGAGAGCCGATCTATCTCAAATGCGGCCTCTTTTCCGGCAAGCTCAGCGACGATGAAAAAGCCGCTGTCGGCAGCTGGGTCGACGGCATAGTATCAGATCTTGCCTGACAGGAGCTGATTACCGTTCTTTTCCGGTCGTACTAAGAAAGGGGTGCAAACTGTTCTCCATTCCGGCAGTTTTCACCCCTTTTTCTTCCCTCCCGTTAAGTTTTGCGCAATTATCCGGTGTTTTTGGATATTTTATTTGACAATTCCCTCCTTTTGTTGTATAATATACGCCGCTTGTCAGATTTTCCCGGAAAGGAGTGATATACCGTGCCTAAAGCCAGGGGCGTCAAAGTTGTTTCAACAAACAGGTCTGCCTTCCATGATTATTTTATTCTGGACAGGTTTGAGGCCGGAATATCGCTTTCGGGCACCGAGGTCAAAAGCATAAGAGCCGGTCATATAAATCTGAAAGACAGCTACTGCGCGATAAGTTCGGGCGAGATATACGCCAAGGGGATCCATATCAGCCCTTATGAAAAAGGCAATATCTACAACCGCGATCCGCTCAGGACCAGAAAACTGCTCATGCACAAAAAAGAGATCCTGAAGCTCTGGAGCGATGTTTCGCAAAAAGGTTTGACGCTTGTTCCCCTCTCTGTTTATTTCAAGGATTCAAACGTCAAGATCGAGATCGGTCTGTGCAAGGGCAAAAAGCTTTATGACAAACGCGAGACCATCGCGAAAAAGACCGAGGAACGTGATGCCGACAGGTACGAAAAGTCAAGCGGCAAATACGATTGATGTATTTATGGGGGCGTAAAGGTTTCGACGGGGATTCCAACTTAAGGTAAGCGTGCAGAGCCGGGCAGCTCTTTAAACTGTTCAACCTAAACTTAAACGCAGATAACACTGCTATTGCTGCCTGAATAAGGCGGTGACGCGGCGCTGAGGCGCCGCCCGTCGTCCCCCGGAGTATCGCGGCCGGGGTGTACGGCGTCGGTTAGCGATGAACGTGAACTGCCTGTTTTCTTTTGAAGCAGTCACGCATAAAAAAGATACCCGGGATGGCTGTCTGACTGCCGTCCGCCGACCCGGGGAAACAAAGAACGACAGTATGCGCACGGAGAAAGCCTTACCGCGGTTTTTTCGGACGAGGGTTCGATTCCCTCCGCCTCCACCATTAAAAGGGGCTGTTGAAAGACTCGTTTTACGAGTTTCTCAACAGCCCTGCTGATTTTTATTCGGTTAGCGTGAGGCCTGCTTGTTCCTTCTGCCGCGCTCGGGTGATTATCAGATTTTCATCAGGCCGCGGTATTCGAGGAGTTTGATGAAGAGTCCGCCGATGACGGTGCGGTTCCTGAAGGATATCTCCATATTGCTTGTTCTGCTGAAATATGCCTTGTGCAGACCGGTAAGGGTGTAGTACCAGTCGGTCATCGGGACCCTTGACGGAGTGTAGTTGTAGAAGTCCCAGAGGTGATCGGTCAGCCGCTCAAAGTCCTCCCTGCTCTCTGCAAGAGTCGCTGTCCAGACCAGCCAGTCGGATTTCGTATAGGGCTGTCTGTTGTCGAGATCGAGACCGTAGGGATGCATTTTTGACATATATGAAGCAACTTCTGAGGAATAGAAGCTCTTCGGGAAGAGTTCTGTTCCCATCAGCTTGTCCCAGACGAGATTGTACTTCATGCTGAAGCTACCGGGACGGTCGAAGGCGAGTCGGTATGAGCCGTCGCCGTTTGCCGCGCGGACGAGCCAGTCCTTCGCCATCGATCTCGCGATCGACAGGTATTTGTTCCTTGCCTTGTTGTCGCCGCACATCCCCTTGATCACCGCGTATCCGGCGATGCCCATGATCGCCTTGAGAGAAAGGTTGCAGTTGTGGGCGAGGTGCCCGGCGAAATCGTCGGTGCAGAGCTGGTCGGCGGGATCGCGGCCGTTTTCAAGCAGATAACCGACCCAGGTATCAAGATACTTCATATGGCTTTCGGCAAACGCGGGAGTTCCGTCGATCACGGCGACGGCGGTCTCCATCAGCAGCATGTTCCCGCATTCCTCGACCGGCATCTGCGACTCGAAGCGGTAGTAGATATTGCCGTCGTCGTCCTTCTTTCTGCCGTATACCTGTCCGTTGACGAGGGGATACTGGCCGGCGTCATGAGGAGCGAAATCATATGGCCAGGCGTCGGTCGAGGCGAACCTGTAGACCGGTCTCATCATTCCCTTCACCAGTTCGGTGTTCCAGAGCAGGAAGAGCGGAATGGACGGATAAGAAACGTCCACGGTCGCCGCGCAGCCGTTTGAGAAGCATTCCTTTGAAATGAATATGACCTCGCCGTCCTCGTCGACCGCCAGCTTGTGCGCTCCGACAGACTGCCTGAAGGCGAGCTCGAGCATTTCCGCGTATTTTTCCCCGCCGGCTCTGACCGCGTCAACAAAGAGCTTTTCGTCAAAAGCGTCGCACCTTCTTATGACCGTCCTGTAATCCGAGTGTGCCTTTTCGATCTCATCCTCGATCAGCGCACCGTCTTTGTTCCACCAGGATCTCAGATGCGATCCGAAATAGCAGATCGATCTTATGTCGTCATATGCGAAGGTGAGGAGCGAGTTCTTCGCCGGCGCGAGATCGATTGATGCGTATGTGATCCCGTTTTCATCCTTTTTAACAGATGTTTCACCTTCGCCGGTGAGATAAAAATAACCCCATTCGATCCGGAGGTTGTCGCCCGAGCGACCGAGGATCTTCTGTTCCTTCCTGCCGATCCGGACTGTAGAGTACTTCCCTATCCGCGATACCTCTCCGACGATCTCGGCGTCTCCGGCTTTGTCGGTGCAGATCTCCTCTGATACCGAGAGAGAAATATGAACGGTATGCATGTGCCGGTCGGTGAAATCCCTCGTTATCTCAAGATAGGATACCGGCCTTGAAAGACAGTAGAGATCATCAGGCAGAAGCGGGGTCGTGAACTTCAGTGTGAGCTTTACGCCCGACTGCTCCATCGTGTATTCGGTCGACATCGCGGTGACCTTCACCGACGTCTGTTCCATCGCCGGTATCCCGGCCGGAGACGCGCCTATAAAGCGGAATTCTTTTCCGTCTATCTCTGCGATCCCCGAGATCCTGACAGGTGAGGAAGTCCAGTGGCAGGTCTCGGAATCTGTCAGTCTGTCTGAAGACGACCAGACGGAAAAGTAGGGGTCAACTGTTATCAGCGGATATGACGGAGCTCTCAGTCTCATGACGCACCTCGTATTTGTTTTGATACCGGCAAGCCGGAGAAATATCTGATTTTGCCGGAAAGCTCGGGACCGGGTTGAACCTGAAGCCGGCTTCCGACAATGAAGATTATAGCAAAAGAGCGGCCGTGTTGTCAAGAAAAAAATGACAAGGATAATAAAACAAGATAAATCTATTGATTTTTTTAAATTTTATAGTATAATGTATTATATATAATCCGCTCGCAGCAGGGTGACCGAAGGCCTGCGGTATGACCGTCCCGTCTTACGTACGTCGGACATACAGGCTCATCAGTGATCGCACGGTGAGCGTGGCGGGAGCGCAACCAAGCGCTGCCCTATCCTCTGCCGAGGCAAAAACACTTGTATTATCCAATGCATTTTTTATTTAGATAAGGAGAACCGTATAATCGGATTTCTCATGCAAGAGGACTGTTTAGTTATACCCGAAAGGCATAATAGTATTCCCTTGCAGCGGAACTGTTTGATTATACCATGGGTTTCATCATGGAAGAACTGAGACAAAAGCTTCACGAGGCCGACATATGCGTCGTCGGAGGCGGTATCGGAGGCATGTTCACGGCGATATCAGCCGCCAGACACGGCGCAAGTGTCGTCCTCATGCACGACCGTCCGGTGCTGGGCGGCAACGCATCTTCTGAGATCAGGATGTGGATCTCGGGTGCCGGGACAAGGGTAAGGAACCTTCAGGAGACGGGGCTTCTCGAAGAGCTTGAGCTCGACAACATGTTCGGAAATCCCGACCGCACCTGGCCGCTCTGGGACGCTCTCCTTTATGAAAAGGTAAGGTTTGAGCCGAATATAGATCTGATACTGAACTGCGCCTGCTCTTCGGTCTCGGTATCAGAAAAGGACGGCAAAAGGCTGATCGGGAGCGTCAGCGGTTTTCAGACGACGACCTATACCGTCCATACGGTGAAGGCGAAGATATTCTGCGACTGCTCCGGCGATTCTATACTGGCTCCGCTGTCGGGAGCGGATTACCGCGTCGGGCGGGAGGCGGCGTCGGAATACGGCGAGGAGTTCGGACTGCCCGAGGCCGACAGCCGCACCATGGGAATGTCGCTCATGCTTCAGTGCAGGGAGACCGACCACAAAGTGAAATTCACTCCTCCCTCCTGGGCATATGTTTTCGAGACCGACGCCGACATGAAGAACAAGCCTCACGACTGTCTGAACAAGCCGAACACTAACTTCTACTGGATCGAGCTCGGCGGCATGGCCGATTCGATCCACGACACAGAGGAGATCAGGGACGAGCTTCTGAAGATCGCCTACGGAGTCTGGGACCATATGAAGAACCGCGGCGATCACGGCGCCGACAACTGGGAGCTCGAGTGGCTGGGGTTCCTCCCGGGCAAGCGCGAGAGCCGCAGATACTTAGGGGATTATGTTCTGACGCAGGACGACGTCGAGCATCCGAAAAGATTTGAGGATACGGTGGCATACGGAGGATGGCAGATCGACAATCATCTTCCGGGCGGATTCTTTGCCGACGGCGGCAGCGACCAGGGTGGACATCTGCAGAAGAGACGACTGTCTGAGCCCTACAATATTCCTTTTCGGTGCCTTTATTCCAGGAACGTGGACAATCTTATGTTCGCCGGCAGGAACATCAGCGCGACTCACATAGCCTTTGCGTCTTCAAGGGTAATGGGTACCGTGGGAGTGCTCGGACAGGCCTGCGGGACCGCCGCGGCGACTGCGGTAAAGAAGTGCATGCTTCCCCGCGAGGTCTGCAGCTGTGCGATCGGGGAGATACAGGACGCGCTGCTTGAGGACGACTGCTTCCTGCCCGGATTTACCCGGAAGAACTATCCGCTCACCGAAAAAGCGACGCTCAGCTGCGATTACGGAGACTGCTCGGCTCTGAGAAGCGGGCTTGACCGAAGGATCTGGGGATGCGACAACGGCTATTTCGGCAAGACCGGAAAGGCGGTAACTTACGAATTTCCCGAGCCGGTATACGTGTCGGGCTTCAGGCTCGTCGCCGATGCGGACCTCGACCGAGAACAGATCGACGGCAATCCCGATCTAATGCATATCCCGATGCCGCTGTTCCGTGCGATAGCATACGACCACACCTCCTTCGGCTTTCCGAAATGCCTGCTGAAAAGCTTCAGGATCGAGGCGAAGACCGGCGGCGAATGGAAGACGGTCTATTCTGAGGACCGAAATCATCAGCGGCTGATAAAACAGGAACTCGGGATCACCTGCACCGCGGTAAGGCTCATACCCGAATCGACCTGGGGCAGCGACGCCCTGATAAACACATACGGCTCGGCGGTGGCGCATATCTTCTCATTCGACCTCTATTGATCCTTTTGCGGACCGCTCCCTGTCAGACGTCTCTGGCGACTCAGTATTCTTCAGGCGGGGTCGCCGGCAGCCCTTAAAACGGGTTGTTGTGCGGCCCCGGACGGATCCCGGCGGGAGTTCTGAAGGCTGCCTCATTCTTTTATTGACAACCGTTATCTTTTATGATATAATATAATATAATTCTTGAAAAGAACGGAGATGGTTTCTTTAATGGGCGAAAGTCCCGACGGCGGTAGTTTATTATTGGACACGGTCTTGATAATACTGTTCGTCATTTTCGTTGTTCTCGGCGGATATTTCGCCGGTTCGGAGTCCTGCTTCTCGGCTATGAACAAGATCAGGATGAAGTCCCGCGCGGAAAACGACGGGGATAAAAAAGCCAGATCGGCGATGTATATCGCAAACAACTTCGAACGCGCTCTTACAACGCTGCTCATAGGCAACAACATCACTCACATCGCGGCCGCTTCGGTCGCAACTCTCTATTTCACACGGAGGTTCGAATATTCGGATTCCGGCCTCAGCCAGGATTCGCTTACTCTCATAAGCACTTTCGTAACCACAGGGATAGTGTTTCTCTTCAGCGAAATGATACCCAAAAGCTTCGCAAACGACCGGGCCGACTCGATGTCAAGGGCGTGTGCGAGATCTTTGCGCGCGCTGATGAAGCTCTTCGGTCCCCTTGTGGCTTTTTTTACTGCCATTTCGGATTTCTTCTCAAAGCTCTTCAAATCTGAGAGCGATCCTTCCATTACCGAAGACGAGCTTTACAGGATATTTGAGACCGCCGAGGAGCAGGATGTCATTAACGACGAACAAAAGGATCTTCTGACGTCGGTCCTCGACTTTTCCGACAAGAGGGCTGAAGACGTCATGACTATGAGAGACGACATAGTGCATCTCGACATCCGTCTTACGAACCGGCAGCTGATCGAAGCGATAAAGAACATTCCGCACTCAAGGATCCTTATCACAAACGGCGGGATAGACAATGTCGTAGGCGTGCTTCCGATAAGAAGATTCCTCAGAGCCTATAAGGCTGACCACAGGACCGACAAGCGCAGCGTGCTTCTGAAGCCGCATTTCGTAAAGACCACCGACAGCATCAGCGAACTGCTCGATTCGATGAGGACTCACAAGATCTATCTTGCGATCGTCAAAGACGAAGACGGAAAGGTCGCCGGCGTGGTAACGATCGAAGACTTCCTTGAAGAACTCGTCGGAGAGATCTGGGACGAGGAGGACGTTGTCGATTTCGATTTCTACAAGCTGGGCGGAAACCGTTTCAACGTCAGCGCCTCGCTTAAGACCGGAGACGTATTCGAACGGATGGGGATCGAACTGCGCGACAAGAGGCTGGCGTCCTATACCGTCGGGGTCTGGGTCGCCGAGCATTTCGGCAGACTTCCCGAAAAGGATGAAAGCTTCGTATACGAAAACTGCAGGATAACGATAGAGAAGCTGACAAAGACCAGAGTCCTCTCGGTCGTGATCCAGATCCTGGACGAAGAAAATATTGATGAGCTTGAGGAAGAAAAAAAGGATAAAGACCAAAAAGAGAAAGATGACACGGGACGCCGTGGCAGCTCTTCAGAGACCGGTAAAGCCGACGGCGAGACCGGTCTGACGGACCGGGAGGAGGTCGAGGAAAAATGATCTCCCTGTTTACAGATCTCTTTTCATTCCTGTTTTCCAAAACAGCCCCGGCTCTTTCGAAAGAAACCGCGCAGCTCGCCTCAGCCGCAGGAGAACTTGACGCGGCTGCCCGCGGAGGCGAACTGATGTCGGCCGGAAAGATCATGATATATATCCTTGTGGTCTTTCTGATGCTGCTCCTTTCCGCATTTTTCTCGGGGAGCGAGATATCCTTCAATTCGGCAAACAGGATGCGTCTGAGACAGTCCGCGGAGGACAAAGTCAGCTGCGCAAAGCTTGCTTACCGAATCTCGGAGCATTTCACAACCGCTCTTTGCACGATACTCATCGGCAACAACCTGGCGAACATCGCCGCATCCACATGCGCCACGGCACTCTTCATCGATCTCTTCTACCGTCTGTTTTCAAATCACGGCCTTGACGCAGCGGCATCCGCGGTTGCCACCGTCGTCATGACCGTTATAGTACTGATATTCGGCGAGATAATCCCGAAGATCCTCGCAAAGCAGCATGCCGACAGGGTGGTGCTCTGGGTGGCGGTCCCGATCAGGATACTGACCGTCCTTCTCTTCCCTCCGGTGCTCCTTGTGCTCGGACTTCTTTTCCTGCTTCGTAAGATCTGGGGAAAGGACAACTCGGGCGGGCCCGACGTTACCGAGGACGAGCTGGCCTCGATCATTGATACCGTCGAGGAGGAGGGCATCATCGACGAAGGTCAGAGCGAGCTGCTCCAGTCGTCCCTCGAATTCCACGACACCGCCGTCGAGGAGATCATGACGCCGAGAATAGATCTGGTCACGATAGATATCGACGACGATCCAGAAGAGATCAGGAAGACGGTCGAAGGCTCGATCTATTCAAGGATCCCGGTTTACCGCGAGACTATAGACGATATCATCGGCGTGCTTTATCTCAATCAGTATTACAAGGCCACCGTTGAGAACCCCGACGCGAAGATCGAAGACATGCTCATCAAGCCTCTCTTTCTGCACAAGACCATGAAGCTTCCGGCCGCCCTGCATCATCTGCGCGACAGAAAGACGCATATGGCGATAGTAATCGACGAGTTCGGCGGAACGCTCGGCGTGGTGACGGTCGAGGATATCCTTGAGGAGATCGTCGGCGACATCTG
Organism: uncultured Eubacteriales bacterium; assembly: GCA_900321265.1. GTDB lineage: Bacteria > Bacillota > Clostridia > Oscillospirales > CAG-272 > CAG-390. The sequence goes on along the minus strand of ONVJ01000136.1, from coordinate 6,986 downwards.
GGACGAGACCGACGAGATAATCCCCGACATAGTACCGCTCGGAGAGGACAGATTCGAGATAAACGGAGATATGAACATAGACGATTTCTTCTATGAATTCGACTATGTCCCTCATGATTTCGAGTGCGAGTATTCCACCGTCGGCGGATGGGCGATCGAAAGCCTCAATTCGGATCCGCACGTCGGAGACGTCTTCGACTATGCTCACTTCCATATCCTCGTCTCCGAAATGGAGGACGAAGTCAGGGTGACCAAGCTCATCGTGACCGTCGGAAAGACCGAAGAGGAGAAAGAAGAGGAAGAAGAGGAAGGAAAGGACGCATCCGACAGGGCTGACGAATAAGGGATAAAGCATAAAACTCAGGGGAGGGCTTCCGAAAGGCGGCCCTCCCCTGAGTGCGTATATCGTTTTCAAACTGTCTCGCCTGTGTCCGGGACTTCGTAAAGATCGTAGTCGGAACCGTCGGAGTCGTCGGCGCCGAACATATCTGCGCGCTTTTCGGCCCGCTGAGATTCGACCATCATTTCCTTGACCTTCATCAGCCTCGCGGTGTTGCCGCGTTCGTCCTCGTCGAGCTTCATCGAAATGCGTTTGATCTGGTCGAGGTATCTCGGCATCAGTATGAACTCAAGCGCGTTAACTCTCCGTCTCGTTCTCTCGATCTCGACCGAAAGCAGCTGTGCGGTCTTTTCGAGCTCTGCCAGCTTAAGCATGTCCTTTGAAAGAACCGACAGCGCCTCGAGTGCCGAATCAAGTTCGGGCGGAGTGAAAGCCATCCCGTAGTTGATACCGACCTCGATACCCTCCCCGCGAAAGGTAGGAACGGTAACGCTCATGACAGAGGTAAGATCGACGTCGACCGCGGCTCTGCCTGTCGGCGCGATGAGAGCCTCGCCGATGATCATCCGGCTGCTTGTGGCTCCGGCCGTCCCGAAGGCCTTGTAGTACTCCCTCAGACCGTCCTCGACCTTGATCCTCAGCGCCTTGTTCTGCTTGACTATCTCGAGGAATTTCTTCATAAGCTCGTCCCGCTTGTCCTTGAGCAGCTTGTGGCCGCGCCTGGAGGTCGCGAATTTGATCTTGAGCTTCTTCAGCTCCATCCTCGTGGGATTAACATTGACTGTCGGCATCGTCAGTCACCCGGCCAGTATTTCTCTACGAACTGGGGCTTTATGCGCTTCATTTCGCTTCTCGGAAGGATCGAGAGAAGCTGCCAGCCGAGATCGAGGGTCTCCTCGATCGACCGGTTTTCATAGAAGCCCTGGTTGATATACCTGGCTTCGAATTCGTCGGCGAATTTTGCGTAGAGCCGCTCGATCTGAGTCAGGGCAGATTCGCCAAGAACGACCATGAGCTCCTTGGCTTCCCTGCCTCTCGCGTAGCTTGAGAAGAGCTGGTTCATGACTCCAGAATGATCCTCGCGGGTTCTTCCGGCGCCGATACCCTTGTCTTTGAGTCTCGAGAGCGACGGAAGGACGTCGACCGGCGGCAGATATCCCTTGCGGTACATCTCGCGCGAGAGGATAATCTGGCCTTCGGTGATATATCCGGTGAGGTCGGGGATGGGATGCGTCTTGTCGTCCTCGGGCATGGTAAGGATCGGGATCATGGTGATCGATCCGTCGCTGCCCATCTTCCGTCCAGCTCTCTCATAGAGAGAGGCTAGGTCGGTGTACATGTATCCGGGGTATCCGCGGCGTCCGGGGACCTCCTTACGGGCGGCCGAGACTTCTCTGAGTGCTTCGGCGTAGTTCGTGATGTCGGTGATTATTACGAGGACGTGCATGTTCAGATCGAAGGCCAGATACTCGGCGGCGGTAAGCGCCATGCGCGGGGTCGTGATCCTCTCTATAGCCGGGTCGGAGGCCAGGTTTATGAAGAGGACGGTCCTGCCTATCGCGCCGGTCTTTTTGAAGTCGCTGATGAAGAAGTCGGCTTCCTCGAATGTGATCCCGACGGCTGCGAAGACGACGGCGAAGTTGGACTCGCCGCCAAGCACCTTTGCCTGACGGGCGATCTGCGCCGCCAGATTTGCGTGAGGAAGTCCTGAGCCCGAGAATATCGGGAGCTTCTGGCCCCTTACGAGGGTGTTCAGACCGTCGATCGTCGAGATGCCTGTCTGGATGAATTCCGAAGGATAGAATCGGGCGGCGGGGTTTATCGGCGTGCCGTTGATATCCATCATCTTCTCGGGGATGAGTCTGGCTCCGCTGTCGATAGGTCTGCCCATTCCGTTGAAGACTCTGCCCAGCATGTCCTGGGATACAGCCAGTTCAACGCCGTGTCCGGTGAATCTGACCTTGCTCTCGGACAGATTGATTCCGGCGGATGACTCGAACAGCTGGACCAGGACGTCGTTTCCGTTGACTTCAAGCACGCGGCAGCGTCTGACGCCTCCGTCGGGCATTACTATCTCGCCCAGCTCGTCATATTTGACCCCTTCGACTCTTTTCACCAGCATAAGCGGTCCGGCGACTTCCTCGATGGTCTTGTATTCTCTTATCATCATCTCTGTCACCTCTCAGCGGGGCGTGAGCCGGGGATCAGGGCTTCGAGCTCGCGGTCGAGCTCGGCTGATATTTCGGCGTATTCGGCTTTGTAGTTTTCATAGGGGACGGCCTTTGCGCGTCCGATCGATTCTCTGACCGGGAGCTCGGAGATCGCTTCTATATCCGCGCCTCTTGAGATCGCCTCCCTGCCTTTGTCTTCAAAGGAGAATATCAGCGCGAGCAGGTCGTGCTGCTTTTCAAGCGGAGTATAGCTGTCGTTGTCGCCGAGAGCGTCCTGCTGCAGGAAGTCCTCTCTGAGAGAACGCGAGATTTCAAGCGTCATGCGGTCTGAGGGAGAGAGGGCGTCCATGCCGACCAGCTGGACTATCTCGTTCAGCTCTGCTTCTGCCTGAAGCGTCTTCAGGCATCTCTGAGTCTGCTCCATCCAGTCTCTGGCGACGTTCGCGGAAAACCAGGGCGCCAGACGGTCGCGGTAGAGGGAATAGGAGTTTAGCCAGTTGATGGCGGGAAAATGCCTGCGGTAGGCGAGCGCCGAATCAAGTCCCCAGAAGACCTTGACGATTCGCAGTGTCGCCTGGGATACCGGCTCGGATATATCGCCTCCCGGAGGAGACACTGCCCCGATGGCCGAAAGGGCGCCCTCGCGGCCGTCGCCGCCGAGGCATACCACCTTTCCGGCTCTCTCGTAGAACTGAGCCAGTCTCGAGGTCAGATAGGCGGGATAGCCCTCCTCGCCCGGCATCTCCTCAAGTCTGCCCGACATCTCGCGCAGGGCCTCAGCCCACCTTGAGGTGGAATCGGCTATGACGGCTACCGAATATCCCATATCGCGGTAGTATTCGGCGATCGTGATGCCGGTATAGATCGACGCCTCGCGGGCGGCGACCGGCATGTCAGAGGTATTCGCGATCAGCACAGTGCGTTCCATCAGCGTCTTGCCCGTCCTGGGGTCGACGATCTCGGGAAACTCGCGGAGAACATCGGTCATTTCGTTGCCGCGTTCGCCGCAGCCGATATAGACGACTAACTCGACGTCAGACCATTTTGCGAGCTGATGCTGAACGACCGTCTTGCCCGATCCGAATGGCCCGGGAACGCAGGCGGTCCCGCCTCTGGATATCGGGAAGAGCGAATCTATGTTTCTCTGACCGGTTATCATAGGCTCGACCGGGGGCAGCTTTTCCTTATACGGCCTTGCTATCCTGACCGGCCATTTCTGCATCAGCCCGATCTCGACGGTCTCTCCGTCAGGATACTCAAGCTGTGCGACAGCCTCCTCCACGGTGCAGTCGCGGGAGGTGATCGATTTCAGTCTGCCTTTTTTGAATGTCGGCGGCACCATGATCTTGTGGAGCATGACCTCGGTCTCCTGTACGGTGCCGATTATGTCGCCGGGGCCGACCTCGTCGCCGGCTTTTTTCAGCGCGTCGAAATGCCAGATCTTTTTTCTGTCGAGAGCGGGGGCCGAGATACCCCTCGTAAGGTTAGAACCCGCCATCTCTCTCAGCTTTTCAAGCGGACGCTGTATGCCGTCGTATATGTTACGGACAAGGCCGGGACCAAGCTCGACCGACAGCGGGGCGCCGGTCGATTCGACCTCGTCACCGCGACCGATCCCGGCGGTCTCCTCGTATACCTGGACAGAAGCCCGGTCACCGTGCATCTCGATTATCTCGCCGATAAGTCCTCTGTGGCCGACCTTTACGACGTCGAACATGTTCGCCTGCCGCATTCCCTCGGCTATTACCAGAGGCCCCGAGACCTTGTAAACAACGCCTTTTGTATTATTGCTCATATCAGTATAGTCACCTTTCTCCGGTTGATCGCCCTTTTTCAGACTTCTGTCAGATGATATCCGAGCCCACGGCTCTGATCACCGAGTCGGAAACAGATTTCATTCCGAATCCGCTGTCTTCCGAAGGGGTAGGGATAGGGAGTATCGCCGGAATGATGTCGTCTCTGAACTTTTCAAGCTCGGACGAAAGCTCGTCGGCGTAATTTTCCGCGATAAAGATCACGGCGTACTTTTTTGAAGCCAAAAGATCCTTCAGGATCGAGAGTGCTTCCCTGCCGTCCGCGGCAGGCTTCACGTCAAATCCCAGGGCCATGAAACCGAGGACCTCACTGCTTTTTCCGATTACCGCGATATTGTACATCAGATCCTCAGCTCCTCTCTGATCTTCTCTGAGGAAAGACCGTTTTCCAGCCCCGAAAGAATTATCCTGAGATTTTTGATCAGATATTCAAACGACAGTACATAATCTGTGACTGGCAGAAGTCCGATCTGTTCCCTGCCGCAGAGTCTTTTCGTTTCGGCGATGAAAGCTCTGTCAGCGGCCGCGCTGATATCGGAAGGAGAAGATCCGTCAAAGACCGAAGCTTTCAGGATCTCCCCGACCGTCTCTCCGTAGTGCGTTTCAAAGGCGTCTGTCGGAAGACTGGCCCCATCAAAGGCTTCAAAAGGTATCCTTCCGCCTCGGATCAGGCTGTCTTCGAGCAGAGATTCGGGAGGACTCGCAAGTCTGCCTACCCTCGACATTATGACCAGGTTCGTGAGATCGATCTTCAGCGAAAGAAGTTCGGATACAGGCTCTGCCGCGAAGCTTTCGGCAAGAGCGGACATATACGCGAAGCAGGCCGAGTCGAGGGTCGATTCAAGCTTCCTGACCAGTCCCGAGCGTGTCAGCTCGCCGGCGGCCTCGCCGGCGGCTTTTCCCAGAATATCCGGATAGCCGGAAAAATCACGGTTCTTTGCAGCCTCGACGGCGTCAGCCGCCGGGACGGTCCCGCAGTCGATCAGATATGGCGCGGGATCTGTCCCGAGAAAGGCGCATTTGATCGCGGTCTTCAGGTTGTGGGAGTCATACCTTGCCCGGACTATAGCCAGAGGCTGTGGATCGGGAAGGAATTCCGAGAGGGCCGAGTATGTCTTTTCCGCATGTGCCGTCAGTGTTCCTTCGACATCAGGCATACCGACCCTGAAGACAGGCTCTATCCCGAATTCGGACAGCCTGTCAAAGGCCTGCTTGAGGGAAGCCGATTCGGACAGGGAGAGCAGCTCCTTCGTGCCGATTAGTCTGCAGGACATCGCAGCGATCCTTGCGGAGGAATAGTAGTATTCGTTTTCTGAGTATCTGTTCATGCCGCTCTTTATCTGAATGCGTCCTCAAAGAGGATCGAGCATATCTTCGGTTCAAGGTCTCCTCTTTCAAGCCCGAGGAGAGTATGAACCGAACAGTCGACATCGGTGTCGCCGAAATCGAGAAGCGCTCCGCCCGAAATGTCCGCCACCCCGGGAGAAAGCGTAAAGACGACCGACGGATATTCCCGCGACAGCGAAGCGATCAGCTCGTCGCCGATGTCCGCTCTGTCCTTTGCGTTGAGTTTAACGCTGCATGAGGTGACATCGGGAGTAAAATCGACCGCGGCGCCGGCGTATCTGAGAATGAAAGGGATATACTTTTCCCTCGGAAGAGCGCAAAGCTGATTTTCCGCGTTCTCAAAGGCGGTTTCGAGCGCGAGGCATTTTGCTTTGAGAATGATGTTTCTCTTCTGCATCACGGCCGAGGCTTTCGCCCGGGTGATTATGTTCTCGCATTCGGATATCAGACTGTCTGAGATCTTCTTTCTTTCATCGGCGATCTTTGCGTCCGCCTCGGCCTCGATCTGACTGCATTTCTCACCGGCCGTCGCAAGAAGCTGGGCGGCATCCTCCTCTGCCTGAGAGGTGATCCTTCCGGTAATTTTATCAAGTCCGATCATCGTAACTTTCAGGCAGCGAAAGGATTGGCGTTGACAAGAAGGAAGGAAATGAGCAGTGAGAGAAGGGCGTAAAGCTCGACCATCGCGGCAGCGATAACGGCCTTGCCCGAAGCGGAGGGCTGCTTGGATACGGTGGCGATACCGGCAGCCGCGACTCTTCCCTGCTTGATCGCGGAAAAATATCCGCAGAGCGCGATGGGAAGGCAGGCGCCGACGAGATACATTCCTTCATAGACAGAAGAGACGTTGCCGATCTGTGTGAAGACCATGAAGGCGATTATGAGTCCGTAGATGCCCTGAGTGGCGGGGAGTGCCTGAAGCAGGAATCCCTTGCCGAATTTGTCGGGGTCCTCCGACATGAGTCCGTCAAGAGCCTCGCCGACCGATCCGACCGCTTTGGCAGAGCCGAATCCGGGAACGACCGTCGCAAGCGCCGCGGCCAGGACCGCCAGGACCTTGCCGTCAAGCAGGAGCTTTTCGATGAATTCGAAGATTGTCATTGTTTGTTCTCCTTATATTTTTTATATTTTTTCGATAGTGGAATACTTGCCCGAAGGAACGGCGGGAAGATAGGGCCTGCCTCCGTCGGTATAGAATTTGCCGAAGAACTCGACATACTGAAGCCGGCTGGTGTGAACGAAGGCAGATAGCGCCGACAGCGCCAGATTGAGTATATGGCCGACGATGAGAATGATCGGAGTCCCGATTATGAC
>ONVJ01000135.1 GCA_900321265.1 uncultured Eubacteriales bacterium | reverse complement strand
GGAAGCGCTCGGCTATGACGTTGAGTTGAGATATATCAAGCGCGAAGAAAAAACCAAATGATCGCTATGCCGTAAAGTAAAAAACAGGTGTTTTAAGCATGAAGAATTTTAAGAAAAAAACCGTCGTGATCATAACGGTCTGCAGCGTGTTCATAGCATTGCTCCTCGTACTAGGAACTCTCTGGATGGGGCAAAGAACAAAAAACGATACGGATACGGCTGTACGGACGGTCAGTCTGCTTTATCTTGACGAGCTTGCCGGACGCCGCGAACAGGTCGTGGAAAACAATCTTAACGGCAACATCAATACGATCCGCGTCGCCATGGATCTTCTGACGGAAGAGGATCTTCGCGACAAAGCGCATCTGGAAGCGTATCAGTCCCGAATGAAAAAACTGTATGAGCTTGACAAGTTTGCTTTCGTCGACACCGACGGTCTGATCTACACCGCAACAGGCACGCAAAGCAATATCGACGAATACGGTTTTAATTACAAAACCATATCGGAACCGGAAATATCCGTTTTGAATCCGGAAAGCACGGAAAAAAAGGTCATCATAGCCGTACCGGTAACCATTCCGTTTGAAGGAAAGACGCTGTCGGTCTGCTTTATGGAGATCGATATCAAGGTGATGCTTGCCGGCGCTTCGATGTACTCCGGAAGCGACGGCGCGACGTTCTGCAATATCTATACGAAGGACGGTATCGCTTTAAGCAACACGGTCTTAGGCGGTCTTTCGGCGGACGACAATCTGCTTGACGCCATGAAGGATGCGGAATATGAAAACGGTTATTCGTACGCTTCGTTTGTCGACGGTTTTCAATCCGGCAAAAGAGGCGAGGTCTCGTTTACCTACAAAGGGATCCGCGAAACGCTCAGTTACGTCCCCGTAAGCGGCACCGACTGGCTGCTCACGTACCTGATCCGCGAGAGCGTGATCTCCGAACAGATCAGCCCTGTTTCTGACCGTATCGTTTCAAGAAGCGCGGTGATATCCGGCGTTGTCGCTTTGGTCCTGTTCGCAATGTTCGTCTTTATCATTTATCAGACGAGAAAGAACGCGAACCTCAACCTTGCGCACGAGACTGCGGAAGCCGAGGCGAGAGGCAAGCAGGAGGAACTTGAGAAGCGGATCGAGCTTCAGGAGGAGCTTCTGACGGAGGAGCGGCGTCGTAAGGAGCAGGACAGTATGATCACCGCGATGGCGTCGGATTACCGCAACGTCTATTACGTCGATCTCGACGCGGACGACGGGGTGTGCTACCGCTCAGATCCGAACGACAGCGACCAGACTCCCGAGGGGATACATTTCAAATTCACAGAAAGATTCCGTTATTACGCCGAAGCCCACGTGGATAAGGATTACCGCGAGGAGTTCCTTAAATACATTAACATCGACAATATCCGCGAGGTGCTCGCAAAAGAAAATATCGTTGCTTTCCGCTATCTTGCCAGACACGGCGATAACGCATACTTCGAAATGCTTCGTATGGCGGGCGTACGTCACCCGGCGGACAGATCCGATCATATCGTCCACGCGGTAGGCGTAGGTTTTACGGTTATCGACGCGGAGATGCGCGAAACGATGGCTAAAAGTCAGGCGCTGGCCGAAGCGCTGACCGTGGCGGAAGAGGCGAGCAATGCAAAAACGGTGTTCCTCTCCAACATGAGTCACGAGATCAGAACGCCGATGAACGCGATCATAGGACTTGACAGTCTCGCTCTGCGCGATGAAACGCTTTCCGACAAAACGCGGGAATACCTGCAGAAGATCGGCGGAAGCGCCAAGCACCTGCTCGGGCTGATCAACGATATCCTTGATATGAGCCGTATCGAATCCGGCAGACTTGTCCTGCGCAAGGAAGAATTCTCATTCCGCGAAATGCTGGAACAGATCAATACGATGGTCATGGCGCAGTGCAGCGAAAGAGGACTCGCGTTTGAATGTCATATCAACGGACACGTTGACGATTACTATATCGGCGACGATATGAAATTAAAACAGGTGCTCGTCAATATTTTAAGCAACGCAGTGAAGTTTACCAATTCGCCCGGAAGCGTTACGCTGTCCATTGAAAAAACAAACGATTACGACGGTCGGTCCACCCTGAGGTTCTCCGTGAAGGATACCGGTATCGGCATCAGCAAAGAGTTCCTTCCGAAGGTGTTCGATTCCTTCGCGCAGGAGGACGGCACGCGCAAGAACAAATACGGCAGCACGGGTCTCGGTCTGGCTATCACAAAGAACATTGTCGAGCTGATGAACGGTACGATCACGGTCGAATCGGAAAAAGGCGTCG
>ONVJ01000024.1 GCA_900321265.1 uncultured Eubacteriales bacterium | reverse complement strand
CAGGACCGAAGCCGCGCTCGGGCTCGCCGAAAAGCTCGGAGCCGCAGGCCGCGACGTCCTCATCCTCATAAGGGGCGCCGCCGTCCCGGAGGAGGAGGCCGAGGAGCTCGGCGCCGAGCTCGCGGAGAGATACCCGAGAACCGAGATCATCCCGACCTTCGGCGGCCAGCCGGTCCACGACTACATCCTCATCCTCGAATAACACAAAGAAAGGCAACAGAGACCTATGTTAAGATTTTTCACAGACACCGACACCGACATCACCCCGGAAGTTGCCGCGAAGTACAACTGCTCGCTCATCAGCATGCCCTACAGCATCGACGGCAAAAACATCTTCCCCTACGTCGATTTCAAAGAGTTTGACTTTCACGCCTTCTACGATCAGCTGAGAAGCGGCGTGCTCCCCACCACGAGCGCCGTAAGCGAGGAGCAGTATATCGAATATTTCGAGCCCGTCTTCGCCGCCGGAGACGACATCCTCTACGTCCACTTCTCGGCCGCCATGTCGGCCTCCTTCGCGGCGATGGACAGAGCGCTCGCGAGACTGAAGGAAAAATACCCCGAGCGGAAGTTCTACGGGATCGACACCAAGGGCATCACGACGATCTCCTACGCCATGGTGATCGAGGTCGGCGAGATGCTGAAGGCCGGAAAGACGCCTGAGGAGATAGTCGCATGGGCGGACGAGAACGTCGACAGGTTCGCGATGTATTTCTTCGTCGACGATCTGAAATTCTTCAAACACAGCGGCCGCGTCAGCGGACTCGCCGCGACGATGGGCACACTGCTCGGCGTCAGACCGATCATAAATATGAACTCAGAGGGCAAAATGGTCAGCTGCGGCAAGGAAAGAGGCCGCCAGAAGGCGATCGAAAGACTTCTCGCCTACGTCGACGAGCTGGGCGACGATCCGGGAGCGCATCCGATCTACATCGGTCACAGCGACTATCCCGAGGTCGCCGAAGAGATCGCGAGGCTCCTGAAGGAAAAATACGGACCCGCGACGGATATCACCATCGTCCCCGTCAACCCGACGGCCGGCAGCCACTGCGGACCGAACGGCGTCGGCGTCTGCTTCAGATCGACCCGCCGCTGAACTCACTGAGAACGCAGGGATCAAAAAGTGATCAGGATAATAGTCGACTGCTTCGGCGGCGACAGGAGCCCTTCGGCAAACGTCGAGGGAAGCCTCGCCGCGCTTGAAGCCCTGCCCGACGTCTCCCTTGTCCTCACCGGCGACCGGGAGCTGATCGAGGCGGAACTTGCCGGAAAGAAATACGATAAGTCAAGGATCGAGGTCGTCCACGCGCCCGAGGTCATCGGCTGCGACGAAAAGCCCACCGACGCCATCCGCCTTAAGAAGGAGAGCTCGATGATGAAGGCGGTGGCGCTGCTGCGCGCCGACGAGGCCGGCGAATACGCCGGAATGGTAAGCTGCGGCTCGACGGGAGCCCTAGTCGCCGCCTCGACGCTGCGTGTAGGCCGTCTCAGAGGCGTCATCCGCCCCGCATTCTGCCCCGTCATGCCGACGATGAAGGGCGGGGTCGTCGGGGTCTGCGACAGCGGAGCCAACGTCGACGTCACGCCCGACTACCTCATCCAGAACGCCGTTATGGGCAGTCTCTACATGAAGGCGGTATACGGGATCGAGTCACCCCGCGTCGGCCTGCTCAACATCGGGACCGAGGCCGGAAAGGGCGACGACCTCCGCAAGGAGACCTATCCCCTGCTGGCCGCCCGCGACGACATCAACTTCGCCGGCAACGCCGAAGCGAGGGAGCTCCTCGGCGGGGACTTCGATCTCATCGTCTGCGACGGCTTCGCGGGCAACGTCCTGATCAAATCGACCGAGGGCGCCTGCCTGGAGATGCTGAAAAAGCTGAAAAAGGACATAAACTCAAGCTTCATAAACAAGATCGGCGCGCTCTTCATGTACCGCATGTTCATGAAGGAAAAGGAATTCATGAACTACCAGAACTACGGCGGCAGCGTGCTGCTGGGCACTGTGAAGACGGTGGTCAAGGGCCACGGCAGCAGCAACGCCCGGGCCGTCGAAAAATGCATCGAGCAGGTCTACCGGACCGAGACCGGTTCGCTGAACCCGTCGATCGAGGCAGCTCTCGACACCGGCGAATGACGGTTCCGCAGGCGGCGGATGCCGCCGGGAATATCCCCTCCGCCGGTTTTCCGGCCGCCTGAAACAGTTATAAAAAAATCCGGAAAGGAAAATCAAACTATGTATGAATCTCTGAAAAAACTCCTGGCGAAGCAGCTCAGGATCGACGAAAGCAGGATCACGCCCGAGTCGGACATCAAAAAGGACCTCGGCGCCGACTCGCTTGACATTCT
>ONVJ01000114.1 GCA_900321265.1 uncultured Eubacteriales bacterium | reverse complement strand
GGATCCGAGGAAGACGGGGCTTCTGAACTTGGTGAGCAGGAGATAGACGATAGTTCCGACTCCGGCTCCGAAGAGGGCCGCGGACTGCGACATGCCGTTGCCGACTATTGCCGGGACGGCGATGGTTGCAGCCAGGATTGCGAGGAGCTGCTGGAGCGCGAAGACTGCGATCTGACCGGCCTTCGGCCTGTCGTTGACGTTGTAGATGAGCTTCATTTCTTTTCCTCCGGAAAGATTTGATATTAGATTTTAAATAATATGCAAATATTTTTGGGCCGGAAGGGAGAAAATCATGGCAATGATATGTATGCAAAGAAAAATCGCTCCCGGCTCAGTATACCGGCAGCGCATAATACGGACCCCCCAATCCCAGAGAAAATCCCATTCATCAGTATAACCCATCAGTCTACCAATCGCATCCGCCGACATAGTTTTCCGTGTTGAGTTTATTATATCACAAAATCTCAAAATGTAAATAGCAAATATGAAAAAAAAGAAAAAACCGGGACAAATCAGAAAAAGATCATCAGGGGTCCCCTGAAAAATGATGAAAACCCTGCGGCGGAAAGAAAAACTGTTTGAATTGTTCTTTCAATTGTGATATAATAAAGAATATGCGCCGGGCTTTACAGGTCCGCTCGTTACAGGATTCAGACGGGGGCATGCTGCCCCGCGGTATGAACTCCGACCTGACTTCAGATCATTTTCCGAATCCGGAGAGCGTTCATGACAGAAAGCAAGCTTTATAAACGAAAAATATACACACTGTCCGACTTCAGATCAAGACTTGTAAAGACCGGACTGCTCAGCGGGGAGGATCTGACCGATCCCGATACCGCCGTCAGAGGGCTGTCGTTCGATTCAAGAGCGGTAGGCGACGGAACCTTGTTCATTGCAAAAGGCGCGGCCTTCAGACAAGAATACCTTGCCGACGCTTACAGTTCAGGGGCATTTGCCTATGTTTCCGAGAAAAGGATCGGGGACTTTCCGAACATGCTTCTCGTCTCGGATATAAGAGAGGCGATGACTGTCCTGGCAGAAATGTTCTGGTGCGATCCGCTGTCATCTCTCAGAAGCCTTGCGGTCACCGGGACCAAGGGAAAGACGACGACTGTGAGCTTTCTCAAGCGGATCCTCGATCTCGACGCCGAAAAGAGAGGCGTCCCGGCAGCAGGCATATCCTCATCGACCGAAGTATATGACGGGGAAGAGGAGCCCGAGCCGGTAAATACTACTCCCGAAGCTCCCATGCTCTGGAGCTATTTCGCGAAGGCCGCGGCTTCGGGGATCGATTCCTTCGTCGTGGAGGTCTCTTCCCAGGCTCTCAAATACCGCCGCGTCGGCAGAATGATCTTTACTGTAGGATGCATAACAAATATTGGAAAGGATCACATAGGCCCGGGAGAGCATACTGATTTCGAGGATTATTATTCCTCCAAACTCAAGCTCTTCGATCAGTGCTCGACCGCATGCGTCAACATCGACGATCCGCTCTCTGACAGTATGCTGGATTATGCCCGCGGCAGGGTACCTGTTATCACCTTCGGCGCGGATGAAAGCGCAGAGGTCAGGCTTTCGGATGTCGAAAAGACAGGCACAGGCTTCAGGTTCAGGATAACTGTACCGGAAAAAAGCCTTCTTATGAGCATTTCGATGCACGGTGTGTTCAACGTGGCGAACGCGCTTTCGGCAGCTGCGGTCTCATACGCCGCCGGGATACCGCTCGAAACAGTGGCGGAAGCGCTTGAAGGCGCCAGCGTCAGCGGAAGGATGATCCCCTTTGCATCAAAGGACGGCAGGGTCTCGGTCATAGTCGATTACGCTCACAACGAGATGAGTTTTTCGGCTCTTATCGATTCGATCGAAGCGGAAAGACCCGGCGCCGGTATAGTCGCGATCCTCGGCTTTACCGGAGGAAAGGGCGTCAACCGAAGGAAGGACAACGGCACCCTGCTTGGCAAGCGCGCAGATTTTACAATTGTCACCGAAAAGGATTCGGCGGGCGAGCCCTTTGAAAAGATCGCGAACGAGGCCGCATACTGGATAGACCGGGCCGGAGGCAGATATGCCGTCATAAAGGACCGTGAGGCGGCTCTCAGGTTTGCTTTCGGGATCGACCTTCAGAAACGCGAGAAGGTGATCGTCTTTGCCGGCAGAGGGCTTGAGGACATGCAGAAATACGGTGACCGGCTCTATTATTATCCTCAGGACACATCGATCGCGGAAAAGGTCATGGCGGAATACGATTCGCTTCATCCTGCCGATTGATCCGTCCGCCGCAAATATCAGAAAAAGGAGATCCCTTACTCTATGAAAAGAGATCTTTTGTCAGAGATCGAGAGCGGAATGAGCGGCTTTTCAAAAGCCCAGCGGACTCTTGCGACTTATATTCTTGAGCATTACGACCGCGCCGCCTACCTTACGGCCGCAAAGCTGGGTCGGGAAGCGAATATTTCCGAGTCGACCGTCGTGAGATTCGCTATCGAGCTCGGCTTTTCGGGCTATCCCGAGATGCAGAAGGAACTGAGAAAGATCATAAGATCGAAGCTGACTTCTGTTCAGCGCGTCGAAATAACCGACGCGCTGCTCGGAGACGGCGACGTGATCGACCGTGTCCTCGGGTCGGATGCCGAAAAGATCGCCGCCACTCTCTCGGAGCTTGACCGCGAGGCATTTTCAGCCGCCGTCGATCAGATAGTCAACGCGGGAAGGATCTATATCATCGGCGTGAGATCATCCGCTTTCCTTGCCGGATTTCTGAATTTCAATCTCAGGATGATATTTGACAACATCTCATTCGTGCAGACGACGTCGGGGAGCGAGATGTTCGAGCAGATCATGGGGATAGGCGCGGACGACGTTCTGATCGCGGTAAGCTTTCCGAGATATTCGTCGAGGATAATCAACGCGGTCGAATTTGCCCATGAATCGGGAGCCGACGTCATTTCGATAACCGACGGTCCCCAGTCGCCTATCGCCGCGCTTGCCGATCAGCTCCTTGTCGCGAGATCCGATATGGTCTCATACATCGATTCGCTTGTCGCCCCGCTTTCGATCATCAACGCCATCATTGTTGCCGTCGCGAGAAAACTTCCCGACAGGGTAAGGGACAGGCTGAAAAAGCTCGAGGCGGTCTGGAAAGAATACGAAGTTTACGAAAAAAAAGATAAATGAAAACAACTTTAGCCCGAGGAACCGACGGAACTCCGTCCCGCGGGGAAGCGGTGAAGGACGTAGCCGTAATCGGCGGAGGAGCCGCCGGAATGACCGCGGCAATATTCGCAGCCGGCGCGGGAGCATCTGTCACCCTTTATGAAAAGAACGGGACAGGAAGGCTTGGCCGTAAGCTGGGCATCACCGGAAAGGGAAGATGCAACCTCACCAACGAATGCGGTATCGACGATTTCCTTCAGAACATTGCTTCAAATCCAAGATTTCTTTATTCAGCCTTTGCTTCATTTCCTCCCCGGGAGGTAATGTCCTGGTTTGAGTCTCTCGGAGTTCCGCTCAAGACAGAGCGGGGACGCAGAGTTTTCCCGGTATCTGACAAAGCCACGGATGTGGTTTTCGCGCTGACACGAGAACTGAAACGGTCGGGAGCCGGGCTGAGAGGCTCTGCAGTGCTATCTGTCGAGCCCTGCGCCGAAGGATTCCGGATAATAACCGGGGCCGGAGAATCTCTCTTCCGGTCTGTCATCATCGCTACCGGCGGAAAATCCTATTCGGTCACAGGCTCAGACGGTTCGGGGTACAGGCTTGCCGGATCTCTCGGACATACCCTCACTCCGCCTGTCCCCGCCCTCGTGCCGCTGGTCGCAGGGGGAGGGATATGCGCAAGACTTCAGGGCCTGACACTTAAAAACATCGCCTTTACTGTCAGGCGAATTTCCGACGGCAGAGCGGTATATGAGGATTTCGGCGAACTTCTGTTTGCCCATTTCGGTCT
>ONVJ01000134.1 GCA_900321265.1 uncultured Eubacteriales bacterium | reverse complement strand
CGGTATGCAATATCCGGATAAGGAACGATTTTTTCGGAGAAAGCGTGACCGTCGCCGGCCTTCTCACCGGCGGGGATATCGCCGCCCAGCTTAAAAAGGCAATGGAGGAGGGGACCGACCTCGGTGAGGCGGTCGTTTTCCCGCGCTGCGCGCTGAGGGCTGACGGAGATCTCTTCCTCGACGATATGACACCCGAAGAGCTTTCCGCAAAGATCGGCCTGCCCGCCATTCCTTCGGGACCGGGGGGAGCCGAATATGTCGATTCGCTGCTCGGTATCGGGAACTGACCCGATGTCAAACGCTGCGTTCAGCTTCTTTTTTCTCCGCTTCAGGCGGTCCCAGGGTCAACAGTCCCCGAGCTCTTCCTCAGCCGGAAAGGCCGGCGGACACGGAATTAAACCTATACCGGAAGACAAACAATGAAAAAAACAGCCTTCGCGGCAGCAGCTGCCGCCGCAATGATATTTCTGGCCTCCTGCGCCGGACCCGGATCGGGAAAGGAATTCCATACCCTTTTCACCGGTGAGGGAACACGCGCACCCGAGACGGTGATCGTCACCCTCCCTCCCGAGACGGTGATCGTCACCGTTCCGGTGCCCGCGGGGACGGCGACGCCTCCCGAAGACACCGCGACTCCCGTGACCTCCGAAAGAGTTACTTCTGCCCCTGAAAATACATCCGGGACTCCCGGTACCTCACCGTCCGGCGCCGCGTTCGAGATCGCCGATTCGACGCTCAGCCTCGGCGGAAGTTCTTCCGCCGCCCTGAAATATCCCGTCTTCTCGGAGCTTCCCTCCGAGACGGTCCGGAAAAAGCTGAACGAACAGCTTGCCGAGATGGCGAAATTCGATTTTCAGTACAACGAACGCTGCAAGGATTACCAGGACAGGATAGCAGAGGGTCAAAAGGTGGTCTACAGGACGCTCTCCTGCGACGTAACCTTCATGAACGACGCCTTTATATCGGTAAGGTGGTCGGCGGAATACACCGCGGGTAACTCAGATCCCCTGCCGCTCGTCTTCGCGCACTATATGAATCTCTCGACCGGGAAGGAGATCAAGCCGAAGGATCTCTTCTCAGATATCGGATCGGTCCTCGATCTGCTCGCCGCCGGAAAAATGAAGCTCGTGGAATCGACGAAGAACTTCGCGTCGGAGCTCGATCTCGAACTGGCGGTAAAGCAGTTCAGGGCGGGAATATCCTACAATACCTATCCCGTGACCTATATGACGGGAGAGGGACTTGTCCTCATTGTTTCCCTCGACAATCCTGCCGGAGACTTTGGCGAATACTTCGCGGATTTCGGAAGCGTCGGAAAATATCTCAAGGTCACTCCCTGACAGGCAATAACACAAGGAAAGCGATAAAAACATGTCAAAACCGATCGCCGCGATAGTCGGCAGGCCCAACGTGGGCAAAAGCACTCTCTTCAACAGGCTAATAGGCGAACGGCGCGCGATCGTCGAGGATACCCCCGGTGTGACCAGGGACAGGATCTACGGGGATACCGACTGGAACGGCCTTTCCTTCACGCTCATAGACACCGGAGGCATCGAGCCCGACAGCGAGGATATAATCCTCTCGCAGATGAGGGCCCAGGCTCAGATCGCCATCGACTCCGCCGACGTCATAGTCTTCATGACCGATTCGAGATCGGGACTCGTCGCCGACGACACCGAGGTCGCGAAGCTGCTGCGCAAGAGCGGCAAGCCCGTCATCCCGGTCGTGAACAAATGCGACAGCGCCGGCGCGCCTCCCGATACCTTCTATGAGTTCTACGAGCTGGGCTTCGACATCGATCCGATCGCCGTTTCGTCGGTACACGGGACAGGCACCGGCGATCTCCTCGACAGGATCGTCGAGCTGCTGCCCGAAAGGAGCGGATCCGACGACGATGAAGAGGCGATAAAGGTCGCCGTCATAGGCAAGCCGAACGCCGGCAAATCATCCCTCATCAACCGCATCTCGGGTAAGAAGCGTCTCATCGTCTCGGATATACCGGGGACCACCCGAGACGCGATCGACACCGAGATCCGGACCGGAGATAAGAAATACATATTCATCGACACCGCCGGCATAAGGCGCTCGTCGAAGATAAAGGACAGCGTCGAGTACTACTCGGTGCTGAGGGCGAAGACCGCCGCCGAGAGGGCGGACGTCTGCATCCTTATGATCGACGCTGCGGAAGGTGTCACCGAGCAGGACGAAAAGATCGCCGGCATCGCCCACGAGGCGGGCAAGGCGGTCATAATCGCGGTCAACAAGTGGGACAGCATACCCGACAAGGACAATCGCACCGTCAAGGACTACGACAACCGGATCAGGACTGCGCTCTCCTATATGACATACGCGCCGATCATGTATATCTCTGCTCTGACCGGCCAGCGGGTCACCGAGCTTTTCGGGCAGATCGACCTCGTCTTCAGCCAGTCGATGCTCCGCGTCTCGACCGGCATGCTCAACGACGTCCTCGCCGACGCGACGACGAGAGTCCAGCCCCCGACCGACAAGGGAAAGAGGCTGAAGATATACTATATGACGCAGGCGTCGGTGGCTCCCCCGACGTTCGTGATCTTCTGCAACAACGCGGAGCTCTTCCACTTTTCATATCAGAGGTATATCGAGAACTGCCTCCGCAACACCTTCGGCTTCAACGGGACGCCGATCAAGATCGTCATCAGGGAGCGCGGAGAATCTGCCGACGTCTGACAGCGGTCAGGCTTCCGGTTTTTCCCCGCCGGCTCTCCTGACACCGGGTGAAACAAACACAGGTCATTTTTCAAAAAGATGTTTATAGACAGAATCAAGATCTACGTAAAGGCGGGAGACGGCGGAAACGGCGCAGTCGCCTTTCACAGGGAAAAGTATATATCCCACGGCGGCCCCGACGGCGGGGACGGCGGACGGGGAGGAAACGTCGTTATGCGCGTCGATCCCGGCAGCAACAGCCTGCTCGCTTTCAGATACCGGCGCAAATTCATCGCCGGCAACGGTCTCGACGGCTCCGGAAAGAAGTTTCACGGCGCCTCCGCCGAGGATCTCGTCATCCCCGTCCCGCCCGGGACGGTGATAAAGGAGGCGGCCACCGGACTTGTCATCCACGACATGTCGGAGAACGGCGGCGCCGATTTCACCGTCTGCCGAGGGGGGCGCGGAGGCTGGGGCAACCGCCATTTTGCCACGTCGACAAGACAGCTTCCGATGTTCGCGAAGAGCGGAGGCAGGGGAGAGGAGAAGGAACTGCTCCTCGAGCTGAAGATGATCGCCGACGTCGGCATCATCGGCTTCCCGAGCGTCGGGAAATCCTCGCTCCTCGCCGCGATCTCATCCGCCAGGCCGAAGATCGCCGACTATCACTTCACCACACTCTCTCCGAATCTCGGAGTCGTTTCTCTCCCGTCGGACGACGGATCGTCGCGCGGTTTCGTCGCCGCCGACATCCCGGGACTGATCGAGGGAGCATCGGACGGCGCCGGCCTCGGACAGGAGTTCCTCCGGCACATCGACCGCTGCCGCCTTCTCCTCCATGTCGTCGACATAGCCTCGACCGAGGGAAGGGATCCGGCTGATGACATGAAGATCATCGACTCAGAGCTCCGGAAGTACTCTCCCGAGCTTGCCTCCCGTCCGCAGATCGCCGTCGCGAACAAGATCGACTCGGCGGACCTCGGCTCGGAATCCGCCATCAGATTCGCCGAATACGCGAAATCTCTCGGCAGGGAGGTGTTTTATATCTCGGCATACACCGGAGAAGGGGTGGAGGAGCTTGTCGCGGCGGTCGCCGAAAGGCTCGCGGAGCTGCCTCCGCCGAAGATCTACGAGGCTGAGGTGCAGCCTGATGACGGCATCCCGGGAGAGCGCGAAAGGCATACCGAATACCGCAAAGAGGGGCATACCTTCTACGTCGAGGGAGAATGGCTCGTCAATCTCTGCGGTCAGGTAAATTTCAGCGATTACGAATCACTCAATTTCTTCAGGAAGGTCCTGAAGAAGAGCGGAGTTATCGACGAGCTTCTGAATATGGGAATGACCGAAGGCGACACGGTGTCG
>ONVJ01000133.1 GCA_900321265.1 uncultured Eubacteriales bacterium | reverse complement strand
CCGCGGATTCACCGTCATCGGGACGAAGATAGTTGTCGCGGGGACTGACGACGAGGGCACCGAAAAGGCGGTCGACGAGTTCATCGATGCGCTGAAGTCGGCGCCCGAAGGGCTGCTCTATTCGGGCGGCCAGGACATGATATTCAGGTCGGGCGGGACGTTCCCGCACCCCGACCTTGCGGTGAGCGGCAGGCCGCTGTCGGGTTTCAGGATCGTATACAGGAGCGGCGGCGACGAGAGGAACGTCATGGCAGCCAGGCGTCTGCGGGCCGTCATCGGAGAGGAGACGGGGAAGTGCCTGCCGCTGTGCAGGGCCGATCAGGCGGCGGAAAAGCCCGCCGAGCCGTCGTTCCTCATTGACTGCGCCGCTGACATGTCGTATCCCGAGCCGAGTGTCGAATACGACTACGCCGGCAGCGGATTCAGCGTTTTCGAGCGGGACGGGGCTCCGCAGGTCCTCATCAGCGGAGTTAACATCTATTCCGACATCATGGCGTTCGAAGGGACGGTGAAGGCCCTGGAGAACGCGGCGGTGCCGTCGGGATTCGTTCCCGTCGTGACCGACGAGACCTTCCGGAGCATGAAAAAGCCGGATGAGGCGGTCCCGGTGAAGTCGCTGACCGTCATGGGCGCCGACATCTCCGAGTACAGCATCGTGTACAGCGCGGCCGAGAAGAACACGGCCGAGGCCGCCTCCGAGCTGGCGGAGTACATAAGAAAGGCGACGGGTAAGACGCTGCCTGTCATCACCGACGACAAAAGCGCCGCCCGCGAGATAGTCATAGGGAAGACATCGCGCGACACGGCCGGCGTGACCGCACGCCGCGACGCGCTGAAGAACGACGGCATCATGTTCTACGCCGAGGGCGGTCGCCTGTACATCGGCAGCCATTCGCCGCTCGGACAGTTCTACGCCGTCTACCGCTTCCTCGAGGAGAAGATAGGCTGCCGCTTCTACTCCGACAACTCGGAGCGCATCCTGCCCTCCGACGGGATCGTGATACCCGCCGATACCGACTATTCCTATTCGCCGCAGCTCTTCTACCGTTACACCGACTGGGGGCTGTCGGTCGACATGCGCCGCAAACTCGGGCTCAACGGCGAGGACGGCATTGAAAACAAGATCTACGGCTTTGCCCACACCCTTGCCGGCCTCGCGAACGTCTCTTCCTCGACGCAGCCGTGTCTCTCCGACGAGAACGTATACGCGACAGTGCTGAAGAACGTGCGGCAGCGTATAGCCGACAATCCGGGCGTCCGCATCATTTCGGTGACGCAGAACGACAACCGGAACTACTGCACCTGCGAGAAGTGCAGCGCCCTCGCAGACAGGGAAGGGCAGTCGGGAGTGATGCTGACCTTTGTCAACCGCATCGCGGAGGAGATCGAAAAAGACTATCCCGACGTGAAGATACTGACATTCGCGTATCAGTACACCCGGAAGCCTCCGGCGACAATAAAGGCGCGCGACAACGTCGTCGTGTGGCTCTGCTCGATCGAGTGCTGCTTCACTCATCAGATCTATGACGCCTCGTGCCCGAACAACGTGTCGTTCTGCTCCGACCTCGACGCCTGGGCGGACCACGCGAAGAACCTGTATATCTGGGACTACACCACGAATTACAGATACTACAACCAGCTCTTCCCGAATCTCTTCACGTTGCGAGGGAACATACCGTACTTCATTAAGAACAACGCGATAGGGATATACGAGGAGGGCGACTACCAGCAGGTCGAGAACGGCGAGTTCTCCCGCCTGCGCGCCTACCTGCTCGCGCACCTGCTCTGGGATCCGGATATGACCGAGGAGGAGTACTCAGACCTCATGGACGATTTCCTCGAGGGATACTACGGAGCCGGCTGGAAGTACATAAGATACTATATCGACTACACCGGACTCACCGCTTCGACGGTCCACAGCCGGATCTACGACTCGCTGCCCGCAACGCTCTACGACCTCGAATACTGCTACGAATGCTTCACCAGAGCGGCGGAGGCTGCCGAAGACGCGGCAAGAAGAGATCATTGCAGATATTCGTCGATCCAGATAATAACGCGCTGCCGCGGTCTTATGCCTGGCGACGAGTTTGCCGCTCTCTACAAAGAATCGGGAACCGTCTGGAAGCAGGAGGGTAACTATCCCGGTCCGTGATCCTGATCCGTCCTTAGGGACTGATTTAATCCTCAAAGCGACAGAAGAACGATGCTGACGATCGCGGCGGCAACTCCGCACCACCTTACGGCGTTCATTTTTTCCTTGAATAGCAGAAGGGAAAGCAGCGAAACGGCGACGAGAACCCCGCCGTTGTTGAAGGTAAACACGACGGCGGAAGGGAGCAGTGTCAGCACGTAAAGCTGTAGATTCTGCGCCGCGCAGGATGCGGCTGCCGAAAGGAAAAGAGACAGGCCGCCGGCCCGGTTCGGAACGAGGGCTTCTTTCGTTTCCTTTTTTGCTTTAAGGAGGAGAATGACGAAAGAAACCGCCGCCGAAACAGCGAAAGCGACCGTCACGAATTCGGTGATCTCGTCGGAACGGGGAGAAACGAACCTGTTCTGCAGATAGAAGGCAAAACCGAAGGCGCCGTTTGAAAGGAAAAGCGCAATACAGCAGCGCAGAAAGACGGGCTTCAGTTTTTCACCGCCGGTTTTCGTGTAGGTCAGAAGCACTATCGCGGCAAGCATGAGAAGGACGCCGCAGATAGAGATCCACCTGACTTCATCGCCGAAAAATACTATCCCGGTTCCCGTAGGCAGGATGATCCCGCCGAAAAGGGCGGAGACCATGTAGACGGGATAGGGACCCGTCTGCGCCGCACGGACGATGGCGAGATTGTAAACGGTGGTCGCCGCGGCCGAGATCAGGGCGAAAAGGACCGTCTGATGAGAAGGACGGAAAACGAACCCTCCGACGGCAAGCGCCCCGATCGCGGTTATCAGCGAATAGTAAAAGTTGAAAACGACGGGTGAATACTCCGGCTTGCAGTCGGTTTTGCCGGAATAGATTTTTGCGAAAAGAGACTGCGCCGTCGAAGACAAAAGCAGCAGAAAAGCGAAAAGCCAGGCCATATTCATTCTTCCTCCGGGGACAATTATTATACACTCTGGCGGAGGGTTTGTCAATGTTTCACTTGAATTCCCAAGAAGCAAGCAAAACCATATAAATGGACTGAAGGATTCCGGATCGGCCAATGGACTTTTACCCTGCAGCCTTTATAAGACTTTTTTTTGTTGAAAAAAAAACGGAAATATGGTATTATAATATCATATGGAACCATTAAACAATCCGGGAGAATAAAAAAATGAAGCTCAGCTTTGATTTTGACAAGACGGTCGGCAGGATAAAGCCGATGCACGGGATCGGACAGCCGCCCTTCGATGTCGGTAACGAAGGCATCGACGGCTCCTGGCTCCACTGGCTCACCGAGGCCAACATCCCCTATTCGAGGCTGCACGACACCTACGGCTTCTTCGGCGGGAACTTCTTCGTCGATATCCCGATCCTCTTCCGGAATTTCGACGCCGACGAGACCGATCCCGCCTCATACGATTTTGCCTTCACCGACGATCTCTTCGCAAAGCTCGAGGCTGCAGGCGTCGAGCCCTATTTCCGGCTCGGGGTGTCGATCTAGAACGCCCACATGATAAAGGCCTACAATATCTTTCCGCCGAAGGATCCCGAAAAGTGGGCGAGGATCTGCGAGCATGTCGTCCGCCACTACAACGAGGGATGGGCCGACGGCTTTCACTACGGAATAAAGTACTGGGAGATCTGGAACGAGCCCGAGAACGAGGAGTCGATCGAGCTTAACAACATGTGGAAGGGCACCGCGGAGCAGTATTACGACCTTTATGCCGTCGCGTCGAAGCATCTGAAGAAATGCTTCGGCGACAGCATAAAGGTGGGCGGTTATTCAAGCACCGGGCTTTATCTAGGGTATATGGAGGACTCGGAGAAATACAAAAAGCCTCACGAGATAACTCACTGGGAAGAGCGTGCGATCTATCACACGAAATTTCTGAAGGGCTTCCTCGACAGGGTCAAAAAGGATGATCTGCCCTTTGATTTCTTCTCGCATCACAGCTATATGGACGTCAGACTGACGACCAAGGTCCAGAAATACGCCGAGCGGCTCCTCGCGGAAGCCGGGTTCCCGGATGTCGAGATCCATCTCAACGAATGGAACACCGACCGCACAAAGGAGACTCGCGGG
>ONVJ01000191.1 GCA_900321265.1 uncultured Eubacteriales bacterium | reverse complement strand
ACCCGGGAGCCGTCAGCCGGCGCTTGTAATATCCCTTTTTCGGCCAGGGATCGCTGAAGTTCAGATAGATGCGTTCGACGCTTTCGGGTGGAAACCGGTCGGCCAGATAGACGGCGTCGCCGATGATGAACCTTATGTTGCCGTAAAGCGCTCCGGGAACCGGTTCGTCCTCTCCGCGATCGGGTCCGGGCTTTATACCCGCCGCCTTTTCAAGCGCGAACATCGCGACGTCGGGTATCTTTTCCACCGCGATTATGTTCTTATCCGGATTACGGTTTGCCAGCCCGAGCGCGAAATCCCCCTTGCCGCAGCCTATCTCGAGATAGAGCGGAGACTGTTTTTCAAAGCATAGTCGGGGATCGCTACCCGGAGTGTCGGGGATAAGATATCCCGAGCACGCGGCTATTCTTTCGGCCGAATGCTTCTTTTTTCTCATTCGCATCTTGAATTTATACTCCGTTTGTGATAAAATATATTGAAACTGTATATTTATGAGCGGAATACCCTTTCCGCATATGCAGTATTATATCACATTTATACTCTTTTGAAAAGT
This sequence comes from uncultured Eubacteriales bacterium, assembly GCA_900321265.1. Taxonomy (GTDB): domain Bacteria; phylum Bacillota; class Clostridia; order Oscillospirales; family CAG-272; genus CAG-390. Next base: position 7,243 of record ONVJ01000191.1, on the reverse strand, counting down.
TATTTATTCAGTTTGAAGAGTTATTGTTTCATTGCACTCTAACTCTTTATGAGGAATCTAATGAAAAAATCACAGTTTTTAAAGGAACTGCGAAAGGTTCTGGCACAAAAGGGCCTGACTCCCGAGACGATCGACTCCGAGATCACATCTGTCTCCGCCTATTTTGACGAGGAGGGAATGGAGGAGATCGACATTCCCGTTGAGGATATGGCCGACGAGATCTCGGCTCTGATTAGTGAGCAGGACCCCGTGAAAATCGCCGAGGGCGCGGCGTCCGATCCGGTGACGGATATGCCTGATATCGGATTTGGCCACTTTGAGATCGAGGACGCTCCGGAGGTCGGTCCCGCCGAAGAGAAAAAGGCTGCCGAAGCCCCTGCCTCGACCGCGAGCGAAGAAAAAAAGGAGTCCGACGAAAAAGAACTTCCGGCGTCTCCCGAACCCGAACCCGAACTCCGTTCTCCGGTGTCCTTTTTCAAAAGCGGAGACAAAGCCAAAAAGGAAAAAGCAGCCGAGGCTCCCGATTCCGCTGCCGATAATAAGTCCGAACCTCTTCCCGAGGATGATCCTCTGAATTTTGAGGAAGAAGACGTAAAGGAATTCCGGCGCGGTCTGTTCGGAGGAAAAAAGAGCAGGAAGTCGGAAAGCAGTCCGGATAATAAGAATGCCGAAGAGGTTTCAGGCGAAGAGGAAAAAGCAGGGAACGACGGTCCTGACGACATCGACGACTACACATACGCCGAGTTTGACGAGACGCCGGTAAGATCGCCCGCATTCACAGTCCTTTTCATCCTTGCGATCCCGCTCATCCTCGCGCTTGCGCTGATCGCGATCGCGATCTATCTCGTATTCTGGGTATTTCTCGCGCTGCTTCTCATCGCGATCGTCGCGCTCCTGATCGCCTTCGTGGCGGCCGGAGTGACCGTCTCGCTGGTAGGCATAGTATACGGTGTGATAATGATGATCAAGGGCTCGGTGCCGGTCGGTCTCTTTGAGATCGGTCTCGGCGTCACGGTCGGAGCCGTCGTCCTCTTCGTCGGTATCCTGGTTTACAACTTCGCGGTCAGACTTATCCCATTTGCCATGAAGATGCTCGCAAAGCTTCTCGGCTTTGCTTTCACAAAGACCAAAGAAGGGCTGAGATACATCAAGAAACTCATAGCCCGTGCTGAAAGGCAGTAAGCAGAAATGAAACCGACATCAATCATATTCCTTATCATATCGGTGATGCTCGCGCTCGTAGGCATTCTTCTTTGCTTTACGGCGACGAACATGGCCAACGATCAGGGAGTCGCGATCTTCACCCAGACGGGAGACGCCGACAGCAACTATACGACCAAGAAGGAATTCAACGGAGATTCTGTCCGCAAGCTCGTTATCACGATGACCGAAGTCGACGTCAACGTCTACGGCGGCGCCGAATCGAACTATATCGAGCTTGTGAACTTCCCCGACGGTACCTACGATCTGTCGGTAAGCAAATCGACTCTTCAGCTGTCGGACAAGACGGCGATAACCAACCTCATCGATATTGACAACCTCAAGATCAACTTCAACGGCTTCCGCGATTATCTGCATTATTTTAAATACAAGGACCGTGAAAGAAAGATCAATCTTTATTTCACCGACAACGCCGAGGCGATCAACCTCACGATTAGCTCGGAAGCCGACATCACCCTGTCCGATCTCAGGATAAACTGCGACTATAAGCTGAATCTTACCGACGGCGACGTCACGATCAGCAACGTAAAGACGACATCCTCGATCCAGATCGAATCGACTCAGGATTCAAAGGTAAATCTTCTCGCGACATCGGTAAACGATCTGAGGATTGACGGAGTAACAGCCTACGCTTCGGTCAAATCGACATCCTTCACCCGCTCGATGTATGTCAATATCAAGAGCGGATCTGTCGATTACGACAGGATCGAAGAGGATTTCACCGGCTTCAATCTCTATCTCAAGGCCGGGACCGGAACGATCAGCTACTTCAACGAGCTGAAGTACGGAGACTACTACGAAAAGAATTATATCGACATCGACTCGAATGAAGAGCCGGGCGAAGACGAAACAGAGGAGCCTTCGGAAGACGAGCCGGGAGACACACCTGACGAGGAGGAAACGACCTCGACGGAAGAGCCTTCTGTCTCGCCTGTGACCGGCGCCGATGCTTATTCGGTGACGATAATCCTTGGAGAAGGGAATATTAAGATATACTGAGACAGCATAATGCCGGGGGTGTTAAAAAACTCGGATAACGAGTTTTTAACACCCCCGTATTATTATGGGTACTGCGTTTAGCGCTCAGACGTTGAACCTGAAGAGCGTCACGTCCCCGTCCTTCATCACATAGTCTTTTCCCTCGCTGCGGACAAGCCCCGCCTCCTTTGCGGCGGTCATGCTTCCGCCGCATTTCATGAGGTCCTCGTAAGCCACGATCTCGGCCCTGATGAACCCGCGCTCGAAATCGCTGTGGATCTTACCGGCTGCCTGCGGAGCCTTCGTGCCCTTTCTGATAGTCCAAGCCCTGACCTCCTTGGGTCCTGCGGTCAGGAAGCTGATGAGACCGAGCAGGGAATAGCTTTCCCTTATCAGCCTGTAGAGTCCGGGCTCGCTGATGCCCATATCGTCGAGGAACATCTGCTTTTCCTCAGGCTCAAGCTCGGCGATCTCGGCCTCAAGCCCGCAGCAGAGCGCGATAAGTCCGGCCTTTTCTTCCTCGGCGACATTCTTCAGTTCGTTATAGTACGCGTTCTCCGAGGGAACGCCGGCAGCGGTCGCCTCATCGACGTTTGCAACGAAGATAACGGGTTTGGCAGAGAGCAGGGGAATGTCCGCAAGTATCGCGGCTTCGTCCCCCTCTGCGGGATATGACGCCGCGGTCTTGCCAGATTCAAGATGAGCCTTGAGCTTTGACAGAAACTCCAGCTCACCTGCCAGCTTTTTGTCAGTCTTAAGAAGCTTTGTCGTTCTCTCGATACGCCTGTCTACTATCTCAATATCCGACAGGATAAGTTCGAAATTGACGGTCTCGACGTCTCCGGCGGGATCGACCTTTCCGTCGACGTGGATTATGTTCGGATCGTCAAAGCATCTGACAACGTGTATCACCGCGTCGCACTCCCGGATATGAGAAAGGAATTTGTTGCCAAGGCCCTCGCCGTGAGAGGCCCCTCTTACCAGGCCGGCGATATCAAAGAATTCAACGGTGGCGGGGGTGTACTTTTCTGGGGAGTATATTTCGGCCAGTCGGTCCAGTCTCTCATCCGGGACCGGGACTATGCCCACGTTCGGCTCGATCGTGCAGAAGGGATAATTGGCGGATTCGGCTCCGCCTCCGGTAAGTGCGTTAAAGAGTGTGCTTTTGCCGACATTCGGCAGTCCGACTATTCCGAGTTTCATCTGAAAACAGAGTTCCTTTCGGGTATTCTTCTATTGATCGTCTTCAATTATAATACAATCGGGAAATGATTTCAAGAAAAAGTATTAAAAATGCCGAAAATATGAACTTTTTTTCGAAAATGCTATTTGCAAATCAAAAAAAATGTGTTATAATATAAACAATCTTTGAATAAGCGGAGGAAAATCTCTTTTGTATACCAAGATCCTCATCGTTGATGACGACAGTAATATATGCGATATGCTTAGTCAGTACCTTGAAAAGGAAGGGTACGACGTAAGAAGCGCCGGGGACGGATACGAGGCCATCGAGCTTTTCAGAAAATACGATCCCGATCTCGTGCTACTCGATATAATGCTCCCCGGAAAGAGCGGCAAGGACGTCTGCACCGAGATCCGTAAGATCTCTCAGAAACCGATCATTATGATCACCGCCAAGGGATCGGTCGTCGACAAGGTCGTCTGCCTTGAGCTGGGAGCCGATGATTTCGTGGTCAAGCCCTTTGACATGAATGAGCTCTTCGCGAGGATCAAGGCGGTCCTAAGGCGCTGCAACGTGATCGAAGAGGTCACCGACGACGAGATCATCAGGTTCGACAGGATTGAGATCTCAAAGGCTAGATATGAGCTGAAGATCGACGGAAGATGCATAGACATTCCTCCGAAGGAACTTGACCTGCTTTATTTCCTGGCATCAAACTACAACAGGGTGTTTACCCGCGACCAGCTGCTGGACAAAGTCTGGGGCTTCGATTATCTGGGCGACTCAAGGACGGTCGACGTTCACATAAAAAGACTTCGCGAAAAGCTTGAGGGCCTGTCTGACAAATGGCAGCTCAGGACCGTCTGGGGCGTCGGATACAAATTCGAGGTCAACTGAATCCGGATTACCGGGTTTCTTCTGTTGCCACTTTTGCATTTAAGGCGCGGCATCGCGCCTTTTTTGACGAAAAGCAAATGAAAGGACGGGGATGTTTTTGAAAAAGAAAGAAAACGAAAAAATAAAACATACCGCCCGTCTTTCGGATTATACATCCCTATGCTCGGTGGCGACGCTGATCTTTTCTGCCGCCGTCATACTAACCGCGGCCGCATCGGTCCTTTTCTGCGCCGCTCTCATTTCATTTTTCGGCAGGGAATACGAAACGCTGATCTCGCTGATCTCATTCATTCTCTTTATCTTTATACTGCTTATCGAGACCGCGTTGTTCAATACCGTCCTGTCTCATTATTATAAGAAGAAGGTCCGTGATCCGCTGGTCGGGATAAGGAACGCGATCGAAAACTCATGCGCGCGCACATCGCCCTCCCGTGATACCGGCCTCCAGTCAGATACGGCATTGCCCGCTCCCGACGCGGGATATCCAGAAGAAATCAGGGAACTCATAACCGCGGTCGGAAAGCTTACCGAATCGGTAGATTCGCTGGAGGCGATGCGGAGCGGTTTCATTTCCGCCGTCTCCCACGACATGCGCACACCGATGACGACGATATCCGGCTTTATCGACTGCATCCTCGAAGGCGCCATCCCGCCCGACAAACAGGAGCACTATCTGAGGCTGATAAAGTCGGAGGTCCTGCGTCTTTCAAGACTTGTTTCATCTCTTCTCGACATTTCCAGGATCCAGGCGGGCGACAGAAGCTTTGTCATGCAGCGCTTCAATATCTGCGAGACCGCAAGGCTTATCCTCCTTTCTTTTGAGCAGAAGATCGAAGAAAAAAAGCTTGACGTCGATTTTTCCGCAGATGAGGATGATCTGTATGTCACTGCCGACAGCGACGGGATCTATCAGGTAATATACAATATCGTAGACAACGCGGTCAAGTTTTCAAGAGAGAAGGGCCGCCTTTCAGTTTCTCTCACAAGAGACGGCGGCGACATACTCATTTCGGTAATGAACGAAGGGGAAGGCATATCACCCGAGGATCAGCCGTATGTCTTCGATAGGTTCTTTAAAGCCGACAGGACTCGTGGCCTTGACAAAGGCGGCTCCGGCCTCGGCATGTTTATTTCAAAAACGATTATAGAAGCACACGGGCGCAGACTGCAGCTTGAGAGCGTCCCTGGAAGCTACGCAAGATTTTATTTCTCGCTGCCCGAGTCTGTCGAAACAGAAGGCTGATAAGGAGAAAATAACAATGACTGACACAGATAATAAATATGCCGGAAACCCTGACCTTCCTGAGGTTAATTCAAATGATGAAGCCATGTCCGCAGAGCAGGATGCCAGTGTAACCGTTGAGCCCGAAACAGAAACCGCTCCCGGCGTACAGGAAGCTTCAGACCGGGCAGTACGCTCTGAAACCGACCGCAGAGAGAAGGACAGTGGATTCGGAGAGAATTCGCCTCATACCGGATCTTTCCCGGAAGAGCATTCCGATAATAATCCGGATGAGCGCAGCAGCGAGCCGGACGCCCCTGCTGCGGTATCCTCACCTTCAGCCGCGCCCGTCTACCGCTGGAGCTTTGAGGAGCAGCTGGCCACAGATCTGAAGGCAGAGAAGAAGAAAAGGCGGAACGGCACTCTTATCTATGCTATCATCGTCACCGTCCTTTTTGCCGTATGTTTCGTGATCCTAGGTGTATTGCTGATCACCGGATATTCTCCTTCGACCGGAGGAGACGGCACTGTAAGGACCGTTTTTGTGAAAAAAGGATACGACAGCGATTCGGGAGCCCTTTCCATTCCCGAGATCGCCGAAAAGTGCACCCCCTTCACGGTCGGCGTTTCGGTTACTCTCCCGGGAGGCTCGGGTGTCGGGACAGGTATAATCATGTCCGCGGACGGTTATATCGCGACGAACTACCATGTTATCGACGATGCTCAGAAGATAAAGGTGATTCTCTGCGATTCGACTCAGTTCACCGCCGAGTTCATCGGGGGAGACGAGTTGTCTGATCTGGCGCTACTGAAGATCGATCCCGGCTCATACAAGCTCACGGTCGCCGAATTCGGCGATTCTGACAGCGTCATCGTCGGCGAAGACGTTGTCGCCATCGGCAATCCCGCGGGGCTTGATTATGCCGGCACCGTCACTTCCGGGATCATATCGGCGATCAACCGCGACGTAAAGATCTACGACTCGAACGGTCTCGTGAAAAAGAGGATGACGCTGCTGCAGACATCGGCAAATCTCAATCCGGGCAATTCGGGAGGACCGCTCATCAATCAGCTCGGACAGGTCATCGGGATCAATACGATGAAGCTGGCCGAGGATTACGAGGGAATGGGGTTCGCGATCCCGTCTAACGGAGCCGTCACCATTCTTTCGGAAATCAAGGAGAAGGGCTCATATTCAGGATCGGCCGTGGCGGAAAAGGGAGTCTCCCTCGGCGTGACCTGCATGGACGTCGAAGCCGGAAAAGATTATACCCTCGACGAAGCGGGGACATCGGTGACCGCCGGCGCGACCGGAGCCTATATCATAAGCGTCGGAAGCGGAGTTTCGGCCGAAGGTTATCTTAAAGTGGGGGATATCATCACAAAGATCGACGGAAAGAGAGTCGAAACGACCGAAGAGATAAGGTCGATACTCTTCCGTCATCACGTCGGAGACACTGTCGAGCTGAACGTCTTCAGAAACGGGACCGAGATAACGGTAAAGATCCCGCTGAAATGATATATTGACAGAGATAGAAAACGAAAAATACGGGGCCGCGCCAAAAGTCAGACTTTCGGTGCGGCCCCGCAAATTATTTAACTCTCCGTCTTTCTTTAAAGCGTGAAGGTTCTGCTCACGCCTGATCCTTTGCCTTGTTCTTCTCGATCTTTGAGATGATCGATTCGTATGACAGGCCGTACTTGTCGGCGATATCCCTCGCGTAGCTCTTGCCGTCGGGCTT
>ONVJ01000248.1 GCA_900321265.1 uncultured Eubacteriales bacterium | reverse complement strand
TCGCGCACGCTGCTTTCCCACCGCGACGTCAACGCCAACTATCTGGCCGACCGTGACGTCATGAGATATTTCGCCCACGCGAACCTCGGCATCGCCGTCGACACCCCCCGCGGACTTATCGTGCCCACCCTCTTCTCTGCCGACACCCTGACGCTCAACGAGCTGTCGGGCAAAGCCAAGGAGCTGATCAAGGCGGCGCAGGCGGGAAGCATCAGCCCCGATCTTCTGACCGGCGGCTCCTTCACCGTCACCAACCTCGGCTCGCTCGGAGTCGAGAGCTTCACCCCCGTCATCAATCCGCCTCAGACTGCGATACTCGGCGTCGACTGCGTCACGAGAAGAGTCAAGCAGGTCAACGGACATGACGTCTTCTACGACGCCATGGGCCTCTCGCTCACCTTCGACCACCGCGCCCTCGACGGTGCCCCGGCGGCGAAGTTCCTCCGTGACCTCTGCTTCAACCTCGAGCACTTCGATCTGCTCATGGCGAAATAAGGGGGAAACGGAATGTCTGATAAAGTTTACGAGCTGATAATAATCGGCGGAGGCCCGGCGGGATACAACGCCGCCGAAAGAGCGTCGGAGGCCGGACTGTCGGTGCTCCTCGCCGAGGGCCGCGCGCTCGGAGGCGTCTGCCTCAACGAGGGCTGCATACCCACCAAGACGCTGCTCTACTCTGCCAAGATCTTTGATTACGCAAAGCATTCCGCCGAATACGGCGTGAAGTTCGACGGAGCGTCGATCGATCACTCCTTCGTCGTCGACCGCAAGGACCGCGTCGTAAAGACGCTGACCGGCGGAGTCGCGGCGGCGATGCGGGCGCACGGCGTCGAGGTCGTAAGCGAATTCGCCGAGATCCTCGGAAGATCCGCCGAAGGCTTTGAGATCGCCGCGGGAGGAAAGAAATACACCGGCCGCAGGCTCCTCGTCTGCACCGGATCCTCCCCCGCCCTTCCCCCGATCCCGGGACTCCGCGAATCTGTCGCGTCGGGCTTCGGCCTCACCAACCGCGAGGTCCTCGGGCTGAAAGAGGCCCCGAAGCGTCTCTGCGTCATCGGAGGCGGCGTCATCGGTATGGAGATGGCGTCATACTTCAACAGCATCGGCACCGAGGTCACCGTCCTTGAGATGCTCGATCACATCGGCGGCCCGACCGACGGCGAGATCGCGAAGATACTGAAAAGGAACTACGAAAAGCGCGGCGTGAATTTCATGCTCGGCGCGAAGGTGACCGCGGTAGGCAGCTCCTCCGTAACCTGCGAATACGAAGGAAAGAGCGTCGAGGTCGGGTGCGACAAAGTCCTCATCGCCATCGGCCGCCGCGCGAACTCGGCCGGCTTCGGGCTTGAGAAGCTCGGCGTCCTCTGCGAGCGCGGAGCGGTCGTCACCGACGGCCGCGGCCGCACGAACGTCGCCGGCGTCTGGGCGGCGGGCGACGTCAACGGAAGATCGATGCTCGCACACACCGCCTACCGCGAGGGCGAGGCGGCCGTCCGCGACATGCTCGGCATCCGCGACGAGGTCGACTACGACGCGATCCCTTCGGTCATATACACCAACCCCGAGGTCGCCTCTGTCGGCCTGACTGCGGAGGCGGCGAAGGCCCGCGGTCTCGACGTCATCGAAAAATCGGTGACGATGAAGATGTCGGGCAGGTATCTCGCCGAGAACGAAAAGGGCGACGGCATCGTAAAGCTCGTCGTCGGACGCGAGCACAGAGAGCTGCTCGGCGTCCATATGATCGGCGGCTACGCCTCCGAGATCATCTACGGCTGCGCCGTTATGGTCGCACGGAAGATGCGGCTGTCGGATATAGAAAAATGCGTATTCCCCCACCCGACCGTCTGCGAGGTCGTCCGCGAAGCCTGCTTCAGCATAAAATAACCGTCAAGGAGTCAATAAACCATGCCAAAATCACAGTATGTCGATCCGAAAACAGCGTTTACTCCCGGCTTTATCCGTTTTGAGGACATCCCGGTATGTCAGTACAGCAAAACGCCCGAAGAGGAGAAAAAGATCTACACAAAGGATGATTTTCTCAGGATCTACCACGATATGCGGACGATCCACGAATTCGAGACGATGCTGAACGAGGTCAAGGTCAAGAGCGAGTACAACGGCGTTCAGTACAACAACCCCGGCCCCGCACACCTCTCGATCGGCCAGGAGGCCTCCGCCGTCGGCGAAGCCTACTGCCTCGACATCAACGACCTCACCTTCGGCTCTCACCGCAGCCACGGCGAGATACTCGCCAAGGGCCTGTCGTCGATCGAAAAGCTCACCGAGGAGGAGCTTTACGACATCATGAAGGAATTCCTCGGAGGCACCCTTCTCTCTGTCGTCGAGAAGAACACGAAGGCCGGGAGCGTGAAGGAGCTCGCGAAGAACTTCCTTCTCTACGGCGCGCTCGCCGAGATCTTCGCCCGCACGACCGGCTTCAACCGGGGCCTCGGCGGATCGATGCACGCCTTCTTCATCCCCTTCGGGATCATGCCCAACAACGCAATCGTCGGCGGCGGCGCCCCGATCGCCCTCGGCGCGGCCCTCTACAAGAGAGCCAACCATAAGAAGGGCATAGTCGTAGCCAACTGCGGCGACGGCGCCCTCGGACGCGGACCGGTACTTGAGTCGCTCAACTTCGCCTCGATGGATCAGATCACGAAACTCTGGGACGACGGACACGGCACCGGAATGCCTATCCTCTTCAACGTCTTCGACAACCACTACGGCATGGGCGGGCAGACCCGCGGCGAGACTATGGGCTTCGACATGGCGGCCCGCCTCGGCGCAGGCTTCAACCCCGAGATGATGCACGCCGAGAGGGTGAACGGATACGATCCGCTCGCCGTCATCGACGCCGTCGCCCGCAAGAAGGAGATCCTCCTTGCCGGACACGGCCCGGCGCTGCTCGACGTCGTCACATACCGCGTGTCGGGTCATTCGCCCTCCGACAGCTCGACCTACCGCACTCAGGAGGAGATCGACGCCTGGAAGGCCTGCGACCCCGTCGCCGCCTTCGGACGCAAGCTCGTCTCGATCGGCGTAGCATCCGAATCCGAGCTCGAAGCCGTCGACGCGATGATCGTCGACAGGATGACCTCTATCATGAAGCTCGCCATCAACGACGAGATCTCCCCGAGAATGGATCTTTCAAAGGATCCCGACGCCATCGCGTCGATCATGTTCTCGAATCAGAAGGTCCACAGCATGGATCCGTCAAGGCAGGCGGAGATGCTGAAGACCCGCGAGGAGAACGACAGGGTCAAGGAGATGGCGGGCAAGATCCGCAAGGCCTTCGACGCCGACGGCAAGCCGGTGCCGAAGATGAAGGTCTACAACATCCGCGACGGTCTGTGCGAGCCCATCATCGAGAAGTTCTACGACGATCCGACGCTCATCGCCTACGGCGAGGACAACAGAGACTGGGGCGGAGCCTTCGGCGTCTACAAGAAGATCACCGACTCGATCCCCTACCACAGATTCTTCAACGCCCCGATTTCCGAATCGGCCATCGTCGGCTCGGCGGTCGGATACGCCATGTGCGGCGGCCGCGCGATAGTCGAGCTCATGTACGCCGACTTCATCGGCTGCGCCGGAGACGAGATCTTCAACCAGATGGCAAAATGGCAGTCGATGAGCGCAGGCATTCTCAAGATGCCCGTCATCCTGCGCGTTTCGGTCGGTTCGAAGTACGGCGCGCAGCACAGCCAGGACTGGACGGCTCTCACCGCCCACATCCCCGGACTGAAGGTCGTCTTCCCCGCCACTCCCTACGACGCGAAGGGACTTATGTGCTCGGCCCTCGAGGGGACAGATCCCGTCATCTTCTTTGAGTCCCAGAGGATCTACGACAAGGGCGAGGAGTTCAGGCCCGAAGGCGTCCCGACCGGATACTACGAGGTCACTCTCGGCGATCCCGACGTCAAAAAGGAAGGAAAGGACGTCACCATCCTCACGATCGGCGCCGTTCTCTACCGCGCGCTCGAGGCCGCGAAGACGCTCGAGGAGAAATACGGCATTTCCGCCGAGATCATCGACGCCAGATCGATCGTGCCCTTCGACTACACCAAGGTCATCGAATCGGTCAAGAAGACCGGGCGCATCGTCATCGTCGGCGACGCCGTCGAGCGCAACTCGGTGATGAAGGACATGGCGGCGAATATCGCCGAGCTCGCCTTCGATTACCTCGACGCTCCGCCGGTAGCTCTCGGCTCCCGCAACTGGATCACACCCGCCCACGAGCTCGAGACCTCCTTCTTCCCCTACCCGGACGCCATCATCGACTGCATCCACGAGAAGATCCTCCCGATCCCCGGATACGTTCCCACGCACAATTTCTCTGATGTCGAGAAGATCGACAGATTGAAAAAGGGAGTCTGATCTTTCGCAAATTAATCCCGCCGGGGCCGCAATAAAAATTTCGGCCCCGGCGGTTATTTAACTGTTTTTAAATGGACAACACACTTTTTTTCGCGACGGACAGCCTGTCGCCTGCAAAAAATCTCGCGCTTGAGGAAAGTCTGCTCATAAACTTCAGAAAGACCGGGGCGGACCGTATCCTCATGCTCTGGCGCAACGGAGCGTCGGTCATCATCGGGCGGAACCAGAACGCTTTCGCCGAGGTCGATCTCGCGCTCGCCGACCGTGAAGGGATCCCCGTTGTCAGACGGACGACGGGAGGCGGCGCGGTCTTCCACGATCCGGGCAATATCAACTATTCGGTGATAATGCCGGCAGGCGACGAACCGGCGGGACGCGCCGAATGCTCTCTGCCGATGATCCGGGCTCTGCGGAAGCTCGGGATCGACGCGGGATTTTCGGGGAGGAACGACATCCTCTTCGAAGGAAAAAAGATATCGGGCAGCGCTCAGCGGGTCGCTGAGGGAGTACTTCTGCACCACGGGACGCTGCTCTGGTCGGCCGACCTCGGGCGGCTGTCCGCCCTTCTTCTTCCCGACCGGGAAAAGCTTGAGTCGAAGGGCATAAGGAGCGTCTCCTCCCGCGTCGGGAATCTGCGGGAGATGCTGCCCGCCGGCTCGCCGCTCCGGAAACTTGACGGAGAAGGCTTTTTCGGGCTTCTGCGCGGCGTTTTTTCTGAAGAGTTCGGGCTTTCGGAGCCGCCGGAGGAGATCGCCGCCGCGGCAAAGAAACTGGAGGCGAAATATCTATCCTGGGATTGGAACCGGGGAAGGAGCCCTGCCTTCTCGAACACGGTCAGCCGCCGCTTCCCCTTCGGCAGGATAACGGCCGGCTACGAGGCCGACAGGGGAAGGCTGACGCTTATCCGCTTCACCGGCGATTTTCTGGGCGACAGACCTGTGTCCGGGCTTGAGGAGCGTCTTACCGGCCTGCGGCTGACGCGGGAGGACCTCTCCGCCGCCCTCCGCGGATCGGGAGCGTATTTCTCATGCTCTGACGAGGAAGCGTCTGCGGCGGTGTTGTCGCTGCTGACATGAGAGAGACCGAAGGGGACCGATGAAAAACAGATCCTCACTCGGCAGCTGATCTTACGCCCTGCTGAGACGATCGGGCTCATAGCCTCCGGAAAAACGCTTGACATTTATGCGAATCAATGACTATATTTGTATCGTCAGTCTGTAAATCACGTCTCCGTGATTTAAGGTGAGCCGCCGACAAACCGGATAAGCAAATCAAGCCGACCAGAGAAAGAAAACTGAACAACAGCGGATTCGTATCTCCGGTCGACGGAGACAGCCCCTGATCTTCTTCAAACAGGATAACAGGACCGGTATATGGAGTGACTGTCGTCTTTCCGTTGATAAGATTCAACAGCTCACCGCCGACAAGACGCAGTTCGTTATTCTCCCTGACATATTCCGCGTCGATCCTGATCCTTTCCCACTCTCCGTTTTTTTCGTTGAGGAACTCAAAACAGTCCAGCGCGTATCTCACACTGTCGTTATTATACTCAATGAAATAACTCTTGATATCCGTTTTCCGATGTGAATCCGAGGGCTTTTCCGGAATGAACAAACGGATCTGAACTTTCATACCTGATTTGTCCGCATTTTCCAGCGACAAGTCCGCGACTGCAGCGCCTCTTAAAGAAAGAACATCATGTAAATCACCGGTAAACTTCGGCACAAAACCTGTGTTGTCATAATCAAAACAAATACCGGAAAAAAAACCGCAGTCT